>NZ_JBHXTO010000171.1:0-17826 GCF_042677425.1 Streptomyces sp. NPDC127119
CTTCCGTGAGCTCCAGGAAGGCCAGGTCGTGAACTTCGACGTCACGCAGGGCCAGAAGGGCCCGCAGGCGGAGAACATCACCCCCGCCTGATCTCGCGGTCAGACGCTGGTGGCCCCGGAACAGCTGTTCCGGGGCCACCGACGCGTCCCGCCCGACAACACCCCTGCGTATGCGCGAACCCGACAACACCCCTGCGTATGCGCGAAGTCGGGTGCGCCGAACCGTGTTCAGGGGTGCGGGTGTGTCACCCCGATGTGCCGTTCTCTCCGCGCGTCCGGTCCTGTTCCGGGGAGTCGTGGGGTGACTGCCGTCCGGGTGAACCGCCGGACAGCGCGGTGTCGTCTCCGTGGTCGTGGCGCATGCCGGGTACCGCGATGAGAGTGCCGTGCGGCTGGTCGGGCCCGGCGGAGTCGTTCGCCACGACGACCACCTCGTCCCGCGCGTTCCACACACGTCGTTCGGTCTTGGCGGGACTTAGCCGCAGTTCGTGCAGGTTACCGGTGGCTGCCTCCGGGTCGGTACGGCGGTAGCCGACGGCACATTCGCCCCGCCCCCGGGCGGCCGCCACGACCGTCGCGAACGAGGTCTCGCGCCCAGGTGTCGTGTAGTGGTGGGCCGGCCGCAGATGCACCGACGCGCCGTGCGCCGCGAACAGTTCCCCGAACACGGCGGCCAGATGCGGGTTGTGCGCGATCTGGGCCATCAGCAGGCCGGTCAGCTCACCCCGGACGACGACATCGGATGCCGGGCCCAGCGGCGCGAGCGCTCGGTTGCGGTGGTCGCCGAGTTCCGCGACCACCGGCAGGGTCCGGCCCGCCTGGATTTCCAGCTCCCGAAGCATCAGCAGGGTGACCAGGACCCTGTCGTCGGGATGCCCCGGGCCGTCCACGGCGTCCGCCCCGAGCACGATCACCGTGTCGTAGACGAAGAGATCCAGGTCCGCGAGGCTCTCCGGGTGCAGCAACTCACCACTTCGCCAGGAGACGGTCAGCCGTGCCGCGCCTTGCAGGGAACAGGCCTGGTCCTGGACGGGAGCCGTCTGCGACTCATCGACGACGACATCGAGTACCGACCCCGGCGCGACGCTGTGGCGCAGCGCCTCCACCAGCAGCGGCGCGCGACGGTTCCAGCCGAGCAGCAGCACCCGCACCGGCCCACCCCGGTCGGGCTGCGGCGCCGCGAACGCCGTCGGGTCGACGTACGCACGACAGTCGACCGGCGCCTCCGGCACACCGTCGTGCGCGATCACGATGAGCCGGTCCTCCGGGCCGACGACGGTGTCCGGAGCGGGGCTGAGCCGCGGCTGCCCGCCCGGACTCAACAGGCCCACCACACTGGACCGTTCGAAGCGCAGCAGCAGATCCCCGAAGCGAGCGCCCGCGGGCCCCTGCCCGACGGCTGGTGGCACATCCACGAGATGGAATTCCGCGCCGGAGAAATCGAGCAGGTCACGCAGAACCTCGCCCACCCCGGTGCGCCGCGCCGACTGCACCAGCAGTCTCGCCGTCGTCGCGTCCGTCTCCACGATCGTGCCGCGCCTGCCTGCGGCGAGCCGGGCGGCGGGCAGCTGACGGCGGTCGCGCACGGCCGCGACGACCGGCGGACCGGCCTCGTCACCGAGGACCGCCCGCAGGGCCAGCAGCACACGTACGACTTCGCTGTCCGCCTCCGGAGCCTCCGAGGGCAGTACGAGTACGGAACTGGCGGCCCGGGGAGTGACCAGGGCCAGGGTGTCGACCGTGGTCAGCGAGCCGCTGCGGCAGACCAGCCGGACAGCGGAGCCACGCCCCAGGGACGCGGTGAGCGCCTCCTCCATCTCGGCGACGTCCCGGTCGGCCAGGACGGCGATCACACAGCGGGAGCCGGCCCGGGCCGCGGCCAGCTCACCCACCACCGTGAACACCTGGTCCGACCAGCCCAGGACAACCGCGTGCTCCTGCTCAAGCACCATCGAGCGGCCCCGCCGCAACTCGGTCAGCCGTTCACCCAGTCCGGTGGTGATCACCCCCACCAGGGTCGACACGCACAGCAGCGCGACGATCCCCAGCAGCACCGACAGCGCCATCCGCATCGGCGCACCCGTCGGCGCGCCGAGCCGCAGCGTCTCCGCGCTGGTCCGCCACACCGCCGACAGGCGGCCCGACAGCGAACGCGGAGAGCCGGGATCCGTCCACACCACCAGCGCACTGACGGGCACCACCACCGCCAGGCAGGACACCACCAGCCAGCCCACCAGCATCCCCGTGCTGCGGGCCAGCGTCGTGTCGAACCGGTAGCGGGCCCGGTCCCGTAAAGAGGTCGGCCGTTGCCGCTCCACTGCGCACCCCTGCTTCCCCCGCCCGCCCCGGACGGCACCGCCGACACACCAGGGGCACCACCGTCCGCACGCGTAACGGCAGTGCCCTGGTCTGCAAGAGTGCTGGTCCGATGCCGGAGACACGCCCGGACACGATGACGTTCATCCTTTCGGGACACGTCACGTTCGCGCGGCGGCCTTCAGCGGCCGACAGGGGTCGTCAGCGGATGCCAGTGGCCAATGGGCCAGTCACCCAATGACCCAATGGGCCAGTGGGTCATCAACCCAGTGAGCCCCATCGACCCGGTGACCCGGTGACCCGGTCACCGGGTCGATGGGTGACTCTGGCCCCATGGCACGCGGGGCGCGGAACTACGCGCTGCGCGGCGGGGTCTGCTGCACGACCTCGAAGGACCACAGCGTGGAACCGCTCGCCGCCGGCTTGGGCCGCTCGCCGCCCTCCGCGCCGCCGCCCTGGTGGGCCGCCTTCATGCTGCCCTC
Source organism: Streptomyces sp. NPDC127119 (assembly GCF_042677425.1). Lineage (NCBI taxonomy): Bacteria > Bacillati > Actinomycetota > Actinomycetes > Kitasatosporales > Streptomycetaceae > Streptomyces > Streptomyces sp. NPDC127119. Next base: position 2,799 of record NZ_JBHXTO010000171.1, read on the forward strand.
CATCCACGCGGTGAAGGACTCCTCGTCACGCCACCGCGTGTAGACGAGATAGCTGTCGGTGCCCTCGATCGGGCGGAGGAGTTCGAACCACTCGAAGCCGTCGGAGTTCTCGACGGTGCCCGCGCGGGACGCGAACCGCTTCTCCAGGATTTCCCGCTGCTCGGCAGGGACGGTCAGGACGTTGATCTTGACTACGCTCATGCGCCCATCCTGCCGTGACCGCGTCCGGCGCCGGACGACGGGGTGCGCGTGGCGGCCGACTGCCTTGCCGCGCCGCCAGGCCGACGTACGGACAGAATTGCGTGTGGGAACGCGCATGACGGACCGCAGAAGACTCCCGACGGACACCACGTCGTCATCGACGGGCGGAAATGGCGGGCCACGGACCCCTCCCTGCCCGAGGACGTCGCAGCCCGTCTGCGACGTCACCTCATGGCGGCCCGCCGCGCGGTGCGTGCGGCGACCACCGCCGACGACGCGTCGGCCGAGCGCTCGGCGCGGGCGCGCGTGCAGCACGCGAAGGTCGCGCTGGGGGAACGTGGCACGCCCTGGTGGGAACAGTCCCAGGACGAGCGACGCCGACGCTGGGAGGACCACCTCGCGAAACTCGACGCGGACGCGCCGGACCAGACGGACCATCCGGATGAGGCGGACCATCAGGACGAGGCGGGCCAGGCGGGCCAGGCGGACCAGAGGGACGGCTGATTCCTGACCCTCGTGGGGTGGGCGTGCTCGGGCCCCGGCGGACGGGGCTGATCGGCCGAGTGTCAGTGGCAGCCTCTACGGTGTGAGCAGTGGGACCCGCTGGAGAGACCGCGGGGCCTGTTCCGGGGAGGGTTCTGTCATGTCTAGTGGGTCCGCGTCGACGACGTATCTGGAGCTGTCGCAGGAGGACGGCGCTGCGCACAAGTTCTACGAAGTGGCCGTGGACGGGCTGGTGGTGACAGTGCGGTACGGACGGATCGGTGCCGCCGGACAGATACAGACGACGACGTTCCCCACGGCGGACAAGGCGCGCGCCGCCGCCGCGAAGAAGGTGGGGGAGAAGGTCCGCAAGGGATACGCTCCCGCGGTCGCCGGACAGCGTCCGCCCCGTGCGGTGACCCGGCGTCAGGTGGCCTCGGCTCCCTCCACCGCGCGGTCCGTGGCCCCGGTGCTGTGGCGTTTCCGTACCGGGTCGTCCGCGTTCGGCATCCATGTCGACGACGACCGCTGCTGGGTCGGCAACCAGGCGGGCGATGTCTTCACCCTGGACCACGACGGTGGCGTCCTGGCCCGCTTCAGCCTGCCGGACGGTGTGAAGTGCCTGGTCGCCGACGACTTCTGGATATACGCGGGCTGCGATGACGGCCGGGTCTACGACCTGTCCTCGAAGCTGCCGTTCGCGGCGTACGACGTGGCGGCGGACGTCGACATCTTCTGGCTGGACATCCACGAGGGCGTCCTGAACGTGTCGGACCGCGAGGGCCGCCTGACCGTCATCGACCACGAGGACGAGCATCAGTGGGCGCGCCGCAGTCAGGGCGAGCACGGCTGGATGGTCCGCGCCGACGACCGGGCCGTCTACCACGGTCACCAGAGCGGGGTGAGCGCGTACGCGCCGGACGGGACCGGGGAGTTGTGGCACACGCCGACCCGCGGCGGGGTCCTGTTCGGCTGGCAGGAGCAGGACGCCGTGTTCGCGGGCACCGCGCACCGGGTGGTCCAGCGGCTGTCGAAGGCGACCGGCACGGTCGAGGCCACCTATTCCTGCGACAGCGCGGTCTACTCATGTGCCACCTCGCCCGGCGGCCGGTTCGTCTTCGCCGGGGACGCGTCCTCGTCGGTGTACTGCTTCGACCGGGACGGCACGCGTTTGTGGAAGCTGGGCACCGGCGGTGGCTCGGCGCTGTCGATGCAGTACCGCGACGAGCGGCTGTACCTGGTGACCACGGACGGCTCGCTGGTGTGCGTGGACGCGAGCGAGGCGGCCATCGCGGCGGCCCAGCAGGGCACGGTGCCGGTCGCCCGGGACGTCAAGCTCGCCGCGGCTCTGCCGACGTACGAACCGGCCACGGCCGTGACCGCACTGGCGAGTGTCTCGCAGGCCCCCGCCGGAGCGATCGTCGTCGAGTGCGTCCAGACGACCGGCCGCCTGCGCGTCCACGTGGTGTCCGAGGGCTACGACCAGTCCTGGAACGTCCAGTTCCCGCGCACGATACGAGAGCCCGGAGCCCGCTACGTCGTGGACGCCCTGCACCCGGCGGCGGGCGGCTTCTACCGGGTCCGCGGCGACATCCGGCGCCTGCTGTAGACCGTCGGCCCCGTATCCGGGGCGGCCGGGGACGGATTCCAGGGGCCGGGACCGATGAGTTGTGCCGTGTTTGCCGGTCTGCATCCACGACAGGACTCACCGGTCCCGGCCCCGTCCCGAGGAGAGCATCATGACCGTTCCCTACACGTTCGACGTCTTCTCCAGCCTCGACGGCTTCGGTGCCGCCGGCGGGGACTGGACCGGCTACTGGGGCAAGCAGGGTCCCGAGCTGCTCGACCACCGCCTCGCCCTGTACGGCGAGGAGCAGCGGATGGTCTTCGGGGCCAACACGTATCGGACGTTCGCCCGCATCCTGGCCTCAAGCGCCGCGGCGTCCGAGGTGCACGACCCGTGGGTCACCCGCATGACGAACCTGCCGGCGACGGTGGTGTCGACCACGCTGAAAGGCCCACTCGACTGGCAGGACGCGGACCTCGTGAACGGCGACGCGGTCGAGGTCGTCGCCCGGCTCAAGGAGGAGTCCAAGGTACCGCTGCGCTCGCACGGCAGCCCGTCGATGAACCGGGCGCTGATGGCCGCCGGTCTGGTCGACCGCGTCCAGGTGACGCTCTTTCCCGTGATCACCGGTAGGACGGGCCTCGACCCGATCTTCCAGGGCGCGGCCGACTTCGACCTCGAACTGATCGAGAGCCGAACACTCGACGGCCGCACCCAGGTACTCATCTACCGCCCGACCCTGCATGCCTGAACCCAGCCATGCCCCTTGAACCCGCTCTCCGAAGGGCGCCGCTTCCGGCCCACGCACTTGGTGGTCTTGACCTTGCCCAAGGGCGAGGGCCCACAGTGTGCCCACCGACAAAGCCGACGCTCTCCGTGTCCTTTGCCGGGACCGGAGACCGGATGAGGGGACCTTGGATGGAAACGCGCTGCGTCATTCTCGACATCGGCGGGGTCTTGGAGATCACGCCGCCGACAGGATGGCTTCACCAGTGGGACGAGCGGCTCGGGCTGCCCCACGGGACCGTGGACCGGAGGCTGGACGATGTCTGGCAGGCCGGCGCGGTCGGGACGATCACCGAGCCTGAGGTGCGGGCACAGGTCGGTGTCCGGCTCGGCCTCGACGCCCCGCGGATCGAGTCGTTCATGTCCGATCTGTGGGAGGAGTACCTGGGGACCCCGAACGTGGAGCTGATCGAGTACGTCCGGGGGCTGCGGTCCCGCTGTCGGCTGGGCATCCTCAGCAACAGTTTTGTGGGCGCCCGGGAACTGGAGACCGCGAGGTACGGGTTCGGCGAGCTGGTGGAGGAGATCCTCTACTCCCACGAGATCGGTGTCTGCAAGCCCGATCCGCGGGCCTTCGACATCACGTGTGCCCGTCTGCGAGTCCGCCCGGCGGACTGCCTCTTCATCGACGACTACGACGTCAACATCGCGGCGGCCCGAGCGGCAGGACTGCGGGCTCACCTCTTCGAGGACAACGAGCGGACCATCACCCGGATCGCAGAGCACCTGAGCGGTGCCGCGTCACCCGACACCACGCGTGGGAATCAGCTTCGCCGGAAAAACGTGCGTGGGGATGTCGATCCGAGCACGCTCCGTACGACGCAAGGGTGAGAGACCGACATCAACACGAGAGGTGAATGCCGTGCCCAAGGTCCGCGTACACAATGTGACGATCTCCCTGGACGGCTTCGTGGCCGGTGAGAACCAGCGCCTGGACGCCCCGTTCGGCGACGGCGTCGGATGGGGCGACGAACTGCACAGCTGGTTCGTCGCCGCGACGGAGGATTCCGCCGCCGGGAAGACCGGAATCGACGCCGACCGCCTCGCCCGCGGCGAGCGGAACATCGGGGCCACGATCATGGGACGCAACATGTTCGGGCCCCAGCGCGGGCCGTGGGCGGACGAGTCCTGGAAGGGCTGGTGGGGCGACAACCCGCCCTACCATCACGACGTCTTCGTGCACACCCACCATCCGCGCCCGGCACTGGAGATGGCCGGCGGAACGACCTTCCACTTCACGGACGACCCGCTGGAGACGGTGCTCCAGCGCGCCTTCGACGCCGCGGGCGGCAAGGACGTCCGGATCGGCGGCGGTGCGGCGGTCATCCAGCAGTACCTGCGCGCCGGACTGATCGACGAGCTCCACATGGTGATCGCACCGATGCTCATCGGGCGCGGTGAACGGCTGCTCGACAATCTGGGCGACGGCATCGACCGCTACCGCGTGTCCGAGCTGATCACTTCGCCGGCCGTCACCCACGCGGTGCTGGTCCGCCGCTGACGCGTGCAGGTTGAGGGTTGTTCTGTTGCCTATCGGGCCGGATGCGTGTGGGCCGATACGGCGCCTGCAGAGCTGACGAGACCCGGGGAGCGAACGGAACAGGCGGCCCCGGCGTCTGAGGTGCGTGAAACCATCGCGCCAAGTCGCCATTCTGATTCTGAGCGCCGGGCTGTTGCTCTCCGGCTGCTCGCCCTCGGACGACCGTCCGCGCGAGGAGGGGTACACCGGACCGACCTTGCCCGCCCGCACCGTGGATCGGGGCAAGGGTCAAGAAGGGCCGGCGGAGCCCGAGCAGCACAAGCCGTACCCGTACGACCTCTATACGCACTGCGGGATCAAGTGGCTGCGCTTCGGCGGCCGTTGGTGGGTTCTCGACTCCGTGCTGCCCGGGGCCGAGCAGTTCCAGGGGGAGCCGCCCTCGCGGGACAGTCAGATACTGCCCGGGTACGTGACACTGATCGGGCCGGACACCGCCGACTTCGACGCCGCCGGGATGCCGACGCTGCAGTTCGTACCGTCCGAGAAGGAACCACCCGGTTGCGCCTAGGGCCTGTCTGACAATTCCCGTCTGCCGGGCGACGACGGGAATTGTCAGACAGGCCCTAGGGCGCCGTCGTGCGGCGCCCGGGGCGAGCGGGGCAGGCCCCCGGGCGAGCGGGTGAGCGCGCGACCCGGACGGCCTGCGTCGAGTCGGCGCCCCGCCGCCCGGGGTGCGGACCCTACTTCTCGACGATGCCCGAGGCAGCGATCACGATCTTCGCGCGGGTGGTACCGGAGCCCGAGCCCAGGGACTCGATCTTCCGCACCAGGTCCTGTCCCTCGATCACTTCGCCGAAGACCACGTGCTTGCCGTCCAGCCACGAGGTGATGATCGTGGTGATGAAGAACTGCGAGCCGTTGCTGTTGGGGCCGGAGTTGGCCATGGACAGCAGGAACGGCTTGTCGTGCTTGAGCTTGAAGTTCTCGTCGTCGAACTTGGCGCCGTAGATGCTCTTGCCGCCCGTGCCGTCGCCACGGGTGAAGTCACCACCCTGGAGCATGAACTCCGGGATGACACGGTGGAAGCCCGAGCCCTCGTATCCGTAGCCGTGCTGGCCGGTGGCCAGCTCACGGAAGTTCTGCGCCGTCTTGGGGACGACGTCGTCGTACAGGTCGAAGACGATGCGGCCGGCGGCGTCGCCGTCAATGGTGATGTCGAAGAAGACGTTGGTAGACATAGGGCAATCCTTTCACGTCCCCGCGCACTGCCAGGGTGCCACCCTGCTTCGCCGCCCGAGAAGCCCAGATTCCGGCGGTTCCCCCGGCAGGTGCTTCCACGATCAGCCGGATCAGCCGGATCAACTGGATCAGCCGAGTCGACCGGATCGGCCGGTTGCCGCCTGTTCACGGGTGCGGCAGCGCCCCTAGGCTGTCCGATCTTCACGTTCTGGGGCACTTGTGACTCTGGGGGGCTCGTGAACAGTCTTCGTGCGGCCGTTGTCTGCCTTCTGCTCGCGTGCGCCGCGCTGTCGTCACCGACGGTGGCGGTGACGGTGACACCGAGCTGGTCGGTGCTGCCGGTACCGGCGGCGGCACCGCCGGTGACCGTGACCGATCTCGCCGCCCGGGGGCCGGGCGAGGCGTGGGCGACCGGGTACGAGCAGGCCGCCGACGGGCTGCGGCCGATGCTCTACCGGTGGGACGGCACGGCGTGGAGCCGGGACACGACCTTCCCGGGCGCCGGGGAACCGGGCTGGCTGGGCAAGGTGCAGTTCGTCGGCAGGGAAGTGTGGATCTTCCACAACCGCGACGGAGCCGGAGAGATCCTGCGCCGGTCGGCGGGAGCGTGGAGTTCCGTCGCGCTGCCGCGGACCCTGTGGACGTATCAGGACTTCACCGCGGTACCGGGTGCCGCCTGGGTGGTCGGCGAGGACGACACCGGGCTGAAGGTGCTGCACCACGACGGTTCGGGCTGGACCACGCAGGCCACCCCGGACGGTGTGCGCTACCTGATGGGTATCACCGCCCGCACCGCCGACGACGCCTGGGCCTGGGCGGACACGGACACCGGCACCACCGTCCTGCGCTGGGACGGCACGGCCTGGCGGGACGCTCAGGTTCCGCTGCCGCCGGACAGCAACGTGCACACGATCCTGCTCGAACCCTCCGGCCGGGTCACGATCGGCGGCAGCCAGTACACCGACGGCGTGGCCGGTACCTACCTGATGACGTGGGACGGCGAAGGGAACGCCTGGCGCACCACCCACCCACCGCTGGGCGACACCTACACCGAGGCCATGGTGCGCGGCCCGGACGGTGCCCTGTGGCTGCCGGTGCGCAGCGACCGTGCGTTCCAGTCGAAGTACGCACGCGTGGACGGCCGCCGCACCACCTTCTCCTACGGACCGGAACGTACGAACGCGATCGACGTCAAACCGCGTGCGCTGGCGAGGAGCGGATCCGCACTGCTGTCCTTCGGGACCGCCGAGATCTACGGCTCGAAACCGAACCTGATGAGCGAGCGGCTGGGAGGCTGACCATGCCCCACGGACTGCCCATCACCCGCGGAAGACCCATGGCGCACCGGCTTCTCGTCGCGGCCCTGGCCGTCGCCATGACCATCATGGCCGGCATGGCATCCGCCGCGGCCGATGCGCGGTCCTGGCTGCACGTCCCGGTCCCGGCACAGGTCCGCCCACAGGCCGCACTGAACGAGGCCGTGGCGTTCGGACCGGACCGGGCGTGGGCCGTGGGCGCCGACGCCGTCGGCCGTGAGGCACCGGGCTTCCCGCTCGTACTGCGCTGGGACGGAACCGCCTGGCAGCGCCAGAACCTCCCCGGAATCCGCTGGCAGGGAGAACTGCTGTCCGTCGCCGCGACGTCACCGACCGCGGTATGGGCGGTCGGCCGCGACTCGGCGGGCGGCGCCCGCCTGCTCCGGTACGAGGGCCAGGCCTGGAGCGAGAGCAGGCCGCCGAGCGGGTTCGTGCCGACCAAAGCCGTCGCCGGAGGCGGTGAGACCTGGCTGATCGGTTCGCGGGACGGCGCGCAGGCCCTGCTGCGCTGGGACGGGAGCGACTGGCAGGACGTGCCGGCACCGCCCGGATCCGTGTACGGCCTGCACATCCTGGCGGCGGACGACGTCTGGGCCGCGGGCGCGAACGTCTCGGGTGCCGCCGTGTCGCACTGGGACGGGCAGGCATGGCAGCAGACGGTCGTGGACGGATTCCCGCGGTCGGCCGTCGGCAGTGTCCTCGCGGTGTCCCCGACAGAGGTGTGGGCGGGCGGCACGGCCGGATTCGTCGGCGGTCCACCGGGCCGGCCGATTCCCCCGCTGCTCGTCCGCTTCGACGGACAGGCGTGGAACAAGGTGTCCGTGCCCACCGACTTCGGCTCCGTCGACTCACTGGCGCCCACCACGTCCGGCACGCTCGGCTGGGTCTCCGTGGCCCGCTCGCAGAAGTGGGGCCCGGCGGGCAGCAGCCCGCCACTCGTCCCAGGGCCGGACTTCCTCGCCTGGAACGGCCAGTCGTTCACCGAGTACGGCGAACCGGCGGTGGCCGGTGAGGGCGAGTCCTGGACGCTCCGGCTGGCGACCGTGCCCGGCACGGAGTCGGTGTGGTCGGTCGGCCGCGCCGACGGCCCCGAGGGCACCTTCGCCCCGCGCATCCTGCGGTTCGACTGACCGCCGAACACACTGCGCAGGCCGCACCCCACGGCGCGGACCGGCGCAACCGACGACGTGGACCCCGCGGCACCCCATGGCGTGGCCTCGCGGTCACTTCCACCCGTACGCGTACGCCGCCACCCACGTGATGTCGATCTGCGCGCTGCTGCCGGGCGCCGCCCCGGGCCCTTCCAGGGCGCTCTCGTTCTGCATCACCCAGGACAGCGGGCTGTCCGGCACGCCCCGGGTGTCGTGGCCCGTCTCGCGGCCGTCGACGAAGAAGCGGACGTTGCCGGGTGTCCATTCCGTGGACACGGTGTGCCAGTCGGTCCAGTCGTCACTGCCAGGGAAGTAGCCCTGTTCACCGCCCCCGCAGGGATGGTGGAAGGACGAGAGGGAGCCGGTCCACTCGCCCTCGGGATGGTCCATCTCGCAGCCGCCGCCGTAGTGCAGCCAGGCGGACTTGTAGCCGGGCGCCGCCTTCGTCACCTTGATGCGCGCCGAGTACTTGCCGTAGGCCATGTCCATGACCGCGCGAGGCAGCACCGCAGCGGAGTGCACGGGACCGCCGTCGGCCGGACGCCACATCCGGATGAACATCCGTCCGTCGCCGTTCGGCGCGGGACCCACGCTCACGGTGTCCTCCGGGTGGTAGACGCCCACCACCTCCCGGCCCCGGCTCACAGCCGTGTCGGGCCAACCGGTGGGATACGCCCACCAGTTGTCGCGGTACGTGCCGCGCAGCCCTCCGCAGTGGGCGCCGGAGGTGTCGACGTGGTGATCGCAGTCGCTGAACGAACCGAGCGGCACGCGGTCGCCGTTGAAGTCCTCCGCGAGAACCTGCCAGAAGGGACCGCAGTCACCGCGGGGCAGCCGCACCGCCGTGGCACCGCAGGCGTCGGTCCTCGCGGGCGCGCCGTCGGCGCGGGGGAGCCACAGGAGCGCGGCCACGAGCGCGACCGCCACGGACACCAGCAGGAAGGGGGGCCTCAGGTGGTGCGGGGCCGCGTGTGAACCCATCACGGACTCCTCGGGTCGCAACTGCCGACGCCAACTGCCAACTGCCGTCCGCCGTCTGCCGTCTGCCGTCTGCCAAAGGCTGGCTACCAAGGCCGACTGCCGAAGGCCGGCTACCGGAAAACATCCTCGCCGCTGACCCCGCCCGGCGCCACAGCCCGGCCGGCCCCAGGGCGGGCGACGACGGGAATTGTCAGACAGGCCCTACGCGGATTCCCGGACCACCAGCTCGGGATCGAAGATGATCGACGTCGGCTCGGTGCGTACGCCCGCGATGTGTTCGGCGAGCAGACGGGCCATCGCCGCCGCCATGTCCTCGACCGGCTGGCGGACGGTGGTCAGCGGTGGCCGGCAGGTGACCGCCACGCTCGAATCGTCGAACCCGACGACCGCGACCTCGTGCGGCACCCGCCGTCCCCGCTCCCGCAGCACCTGGCAGATGCCCTGGGCCATCAGGTCGTTGGCCGCGAACACCCCGTCCGTGTCCGGGTGTTCGGCGAGCAGTTCCGTCATCGCCGCCATGCCGCTGTCGACGGTGAAACCGCCCTGCACGAGCGGGACGTACGCGTGGCCGTGGCGGGCCATCGTGTCGCGGAACCCGGCAAGGCGCTCCTGGCTCGCGGACACGGCCAGCGGTCCGGACACGGTGGCGATGCGTCGGCAGCCGCGGCCCAGCAGATGCTCGGCGGCCAGCCGTCCGCCGTCCCGGTGGGCGAGGTCGACATAGCTGAGCGCGACCGGCCGGGAGGGCCGGGCGAACAGTACGGCGGGCAGTCCCGCCCCGGCCAGCAGCGCGGGCAGCGGATCGTCCGCGTGCGTCGAGACCACGAGGGCCCCGTCCGCGCTGCCCTGCCGCAGATACGTCACGACCTCCTGCCGTGCCTCGGCTGTCTCGGCGAACATGAGCACCGGATGCATCGAGCGCGGACGCAGCTGGCCCACGACCCCGCTCACCACCCGGCCGAAGAACGGGTCCGCCAACACCCGTGCGGCGAAGGCGTTCTGCTCCTCCTCCGAGACGTCACCGGCGCCGGACACCACGAGCACCACGGTCTCGGTACGCCGGGTCACCAGCGATCTGGCCGCCTGGTTGGGCGCGTAACCCGTTCTGCTGATGGCCTCGCGGACCGACTCCTGGATGGCGGGGTCGACGTTGCGGACACCGTTGACGACGCGGGAGACGGTGGCGCGGGAGACGCCCGCCTCCCGCGCCACATCCTCCAGGGTCGGGGCCTGTCTGCTCATGCCCGCACCCTAACGGCACCGGTCACGGACGGCATAGAGCGCTCTCCCGGAGTGCGGGCCGACCCTCGGCGCCGGTCGTCCCACAGGTCAGTTGTAGATGCCGAACTCATAGAGGGAATAGCCCCAGCCGGTGCCGCGTGCGGTGCCGTTGACCCGCACATAGCGGCCGGTGCCTGACACGTCGAAGTCGTCGACCCCGCCGTTGCCGTCGGTCACCTCGCGCACGGTCCGCCAGCTCTGACCGTCGTCGGACGTCTGGATCGTGTACGCCTTGGCGTAGGAGGTCTCCCAGACCAGTTGCACATGCCTGAACGTGCTGCGCGTGCCGAGGTCGACCCGCAGCCACTGCGGATCGCTCCAGTCACTGGCCCAGCGCGTGTCGTTCTTCCCGTCCACGGCGCCCGCGGCGGTGCAGGGGCAGTCGCCGCCGCCCGTCTGGTAGGAGGAGGCGGTCGCCGGCTTGTTCAGTGCGAGGTTCGTGCCGTCGACGACCGGCGGCACCACACGGATCGAGCGCGTCTCGACGCCGACGTTGCCCCTGCCGTCCGTGGCTTTGACGTAGATCTTCCACACTCCGGGCCGGTCGGGCGCGGTGACCCTGAGCCGGCCCCCGCCGAGGTCGGTGTGCGGCCGGGCGGTGAGCTGCCCGCTCCGGTCGACGTACATGCTGTTGTCCAGCACCTCGTACGAGATCGCGTCCCCGTCGGGGTCGCTCGCGCCGACCGCCAGGGTCAGGTCGCGCCCGGCCTGCACCTTGCCCGCGTCGCCCTCCACGGACAGGCCGGTGACGACCGGGGGTGTGTTGTCGCGTGAGGTGTCGGCGCCGTACGCGCGCTTCACCGCGTAGTACGACAGCCGTTTCTGTCCGGCGGGCAGCAGGTTGAACCAGATCCCGCCGAAGTCGTACTCGGTGCCGTAGTGGAACATCGTGGCGCCGAGCGCGACCCCCCGGTGTCCGGTGACGCAGCCCCACGCCCTGGTGTATCCGGCTGCTTTGGCCTGGTCGGTGGGCTCCTGGGGGACTCCGTTGGCGTCGTCGGGCACCTCCCACTCGCCGGGCGGGCCGCTCTCGGTGACGATGTACGGCTTGGTGTAACCGCCCTGTTCCCAGGCGGACTTGATGTCGCACACGGCGTTGTAGGCGTTGACCGCGTACAGGTCGAGGTCGGGCGCGTTGCGCTTGTAGTAGGGCCAGGCGCCGACCCATGCGTCGGTGGAGGTGACCGGGTGGTTCGGGTCGATCCCGTGGATCTTCCTGGTGATGTCGTTGACGAAGGTGGTGTAGGCGTTGCGCTGGCGTTCCAGCTCGTCACCGCTGAAGCAGTTCTGCAGGCCGAGCACCGACTCGTTGCCGACGTTCCACATCAGCACACCGGGATGGTCCTTGTACTCCTGGACCCACTTGGGGAACTCGTCGAGCATCTGGTTCTTGTACGCGGTGTCCGTCAGGTAGTTCACACAGCCGCCGCTGCCCGGACCGCCGCCGGGCTGCAGCCAGAACCCGGCGACGACCTTGATGCCGTTCGCCGCCGCGGAGTCGAACAGGGCCTTGCTGGAGGCGTCGGTGCCCCAGGTGCGGACGGTGTTGACACCCATGGATCTGACGTCGGGCATGTACCGGCCGGCGTCGGCCACGGCCGGACCCCAGGTCAGGCCTTTGACCTGGTACGGGCTGCCGTCCACGGTCAGCTGCCAGTTGCCCTGGGAGCCGGTCACCCTGACGACGCTGCCGGCGGCGTGCGCCTGCTGCGCGGGCAGGGAGAGGGCGCCGGCGGCCAGCAGCCCTGCGGTGAGTGGCGCCGCGATCCGGCGCATGCGGGTGGGTGTGGGGCTCATATGGGATCTCCGGTGTGGGGGTGGAGGGGGCGGCCGGACCGTGGCGGGGTGGTCCGGCCCGGCCGCCCGGTACGCGACAGGGTCCGGCTCGCTCAGGGAAGTTCGTAGTTCTCGTCGAGCGCCGCCCCGGCTTCGGGGTGGGTCTGGTCGTAGCCGCGCGCGTCGCACTGCAGGCCGCCGACGAGGCAGTGGCCGACCAGCGCGTTCAGGGTCGGCGCGTCCCAGGCGTTGAAGAAGTCGTAGTGGAACGACCAGCTCGGTCCGCTGGCCAGCTTCACCTGGGAGAGATCGCCGTTGACGGGCCAGGCCATCTTGAACTCGATCATCGGCAGGGCGACCGGATGGCTGGTCGGGCAGATGTTGTTGTTCGTGCCGGGGTTGACCACGGGATAGGCCATGTGGCTCTTGTGGTCAGGTGTGTCCAGGTACCGGCCGTCCCAGCAACTGGGCGCCTGGAAACGGATGTTGAGCTTGACGTCCGGACGGCTCGGGCAGTTCGTCGGGAAGTCGACGTTGAAGAAGCTGTCGCCGCACTCCCAGCCCTCGACGAAGCCGCGGTGCCCGCGGAACTCCTCCCGGCTCTGGGTCGGGCTGCCCACGAGGAACCGCAGGCCCTTGGGGAAGGGGCGCACGCTCGTGTAGTCGGTGACACCCGCCTTGTAGTAGATGACCTGCTGGCCGACCGGCAGCACCGGCTGGTCGCCCTTGAAGAGGGTGGGCATCCAGTAGCCGGACCGGTCGCCGGGCGCGTTGCAGGTGGTGGTGGCGCCGTCGAGTGAGGACGTCGTGCTGTTCGCGTTCGTCGAGCGGTTGCCCATGAAGGTGTGGTCGTGGGACTTGCCCGGCTGCTGCGGGTACACGATCGGGTCGTCCGGCTTGGTGTGGCTCACCGAGCAGTTGGCCTGGAACTCGTGGAAGTAGCGGTGGGGCGGCTCCTTCGTGGACGGCGAGACGCCGGTCACCGGCGGGTTCGCGGGAATGTAGCCGTCGCCGTCGGGGTCCTCCGGGGAGGCGGCGGTCGACGCGGCCATGGTGTGGCCCATGTGGCCCGTGCGGTGCGTGGTGGACGCCGCTGTCGCGTCGCCCGGCGGTGGGGGAGTGCCGGCGGTGGCGGCGACACCGCCCAGACCGAGCGAGGTCAGCAACAGGGCGCCGGCGATCAGGCTTCCTGAGACGAGCTGCGATCTCCGTGGCATGGAGACCTCCTGAGGACGTCGATGGGGGGAACTGTGCGGGGGCGGCCCCTTGGGCGGGTCGCACGACCGGGAGATCGTCGGGAGAGCGCTCTCCCGCTCTCCCGTGACGGAGTGTTGAGGCGGGAGCGCGGGGTGTCAAGGCATCCGACGGAAGGGGCAGTTGGCGGTGGCCTGCCGCGCGGGCCGTGCGCTCGCACGGCCATCGGCTCCGCAACTGCCGCATCGCGCAGCCCCATTGCCAACTCCGGGCATCGCCCCTAACCTCACATCGTCTCCATCCATGAACTTCATTCGCCTACACGAACGAGGATCGATGGGTAAACGAGTGCGCCGTATCGCGGTTCTGACGTCCGTGGCCCTGTTCGTCGGCCTGTTGGGCCCAGCCGCCTCCGCTCACCCAGGGGCTGCTCGCACGACATCCGTGGACGCACGGGCCGATCAGTCAAGCACCGCGCGGCCCGACACCGTCGTCCTCGACGGCGGACGGCTCCAGCAGACCAAGGTCCGCCTCCAGCACGGCGACCCCCGACTCCGCGAAGCCGTCGCTGATCTGACCGGCCGGGCCGACAAGTGGCTGGACCAGGGCCCCTGGACCGTCGTCGACAAGCCGAGGCCCGCACCCGGCGGCGACGTCCACGACTATCTGAGCCAGGCCCCCTACTGGTGGCCGAGCCGATTGCCGACCGCCGACAACCCGTGGGGCTGCCCGTACGTCCAGCGGGACGGCGAGCGCAATCCCGAGGTCGACTCGGGCACCGACCGGCTGGACCTGGAGAAGGTCTTCGACTCGTCGTACGACCTCGCGCTCGCCTGGCACTACACGGGGAAGCGGCAGTACGCCGAGAAGGCCGCGCAGGTCCTGCGGACATGGTTCCTGGCGTCCGCGACACGGATGAACCCGCACCTCGACCATGCCCAGTTCATCCCCTGCAAGTACGACGGCCGGGCCATCGGCATCATCGACTTCTCGCAGTCCTACACGGCGGTCCTCGACGCCGTCGCGATCCTCGAGTCCGGCACCCGGTCCGGCGCGCCCGCCTGGAGCAGGGCGGACCGGGCCGGTATGCGGCAGTGGAACAGCGACTTCCTCGACTGGCTGACGACCAGCGAGTTCGGCCGCCAGGAAGCGGCGGCGGCGAACAACCACGGCACGTTCTACGACCTGCTGGTGGCGGGTCTTGCGTCCGCCACCGGCGAGAAGGACCTGGCCCGCCGGACCGTACGCGCCGCGGCCGTCACCCGCGTCGATCCCCAGATCGCGGCGGACGGAAGTCAGCCGCAGGAGCTCGCCCGGACCAGGAGCTGGCACTACTCGACCTTCGACCTCGTCGCGTACACCAGACTCGCCGCGATCGGGCAGCACATCGGCGTGGACCTCTGGCGCCACCGGGGACCGGACGGCCAGAGCCTCTTCAAGGCCGTGCGCTACCTGCTTCCGGCGGCCACGGGACGCGTCGCGTGGCCGCACCCCGAACTCGAATGCCGTCGCTTCGCGGCGAGCGACGTCGTCCACGCGGCCGCGGACGCCGGCGACCGCGCGGCGCGGCGGG
>NZ_JBHXTO010000172.1:0-17729 GCF_042677425.1 Streptomyces sp. NPDC127119
GTGTGGGTGCTGTTCCCGGCCCCCATAGGTGCTTTGGTACCTAGGGGCGCGGGGAACTGCGCGGCCAGCCACGACGAACCCGCACCCGACCACCCGCCCTCAGCAACTGCAATCGCACCCACACCCGTCACAACAGCAATCGCACCCGTCACAGCAGTCGCAACAGCCGTCGCATCCGTCAGAGCAGTCGCACCGCTGGCAGAACCCCGGCTTCTGCTCCCCCGACCACGGATCGTGGTACTCCCCGCAGCACATCTGACACGTACAGGCCAGCCCCACCCACACCGCGCACCCCGCGAGCAGCCCGCGCCGGTCACGCCGCGGCGGCTCCGGCGGCGGAGGCGGCCCACCCGGCCCGGACGGCGCGTACGGGTTACCGTACGAAGTGGCGTGCGCAGTGCCGTGTTCGGTGGCGTGCGAGCAGGACGCCGTCCCGAACGCCCGGTCCACCGAGTTCCGCAGCTCGTGCACGAGCAGCACATGCGCGAGCTTCGCGTCCGTGAACTCCACGTCCCGCAGCGCGAGCCGCATCCCGTGCAGCGCGTCGTCGGCGAGCCGCCGGGCCTCCGCCAGGGACGCCCCCGTGGCGGTGAGCGGGTTCCAGGCACCGGCCGCGGCATCGGCCGCCCGGTCCTCCACCGCGTCCAGCAGATGCGCGAGCCGCCCGAAGAGCCGCCCCGCCTCGGCGAGCGGCGCCGCGTTGCCCGGCCGGCCGGCCAGGACCGCGGTGTGCGCGAAGGCCGCCGCGGTCGCGGATTCGGTCGGCTCGGTGACGGTCAGCAGCGGCGTACCGGGCCCGGCGAGCGTCTCGATGCCCACCTGCCGGTCCACCGCGTCGACGAGCACCGCGGTGTCGAACCCGACGGCCGAGCCGGTCCTGGCGCCCGCCCGGCTCCAGTTCGTGGCAACGCGGCGCGCCGCGAGCGCCACCGGGCGGCGCGCCAGCAGCCCGTCCCCGTCGGCCATGTGATCGCGCATCTTCGCCGAGGCGAGCACCAGCGAAACGGCCGCGGCGAGCCGGGCGCCCTCACCCTGAGCTACCGACGCGCTCCGCATTCCGCGCAGTGGACAAGGCCCCGCAGTACGCCGCCACTCCGTTCCCGGTGCGGCCTGAGCCTCCGTCAGAACCGATATCAGCAAGCCGTCGTAGTTCGTGACGACCCGTGCGAACTGCCCGTGATCTCCGCGCAGCGCGAGGCAAAGCCCGCACAAATGCGCCATCCATTGGGTTTTCAGGTTCTCGCCCAGCCGATGACGGCAGGGCCTGACGATTCCGAACACGACGATCCCCCGTGGTGTGTACGACGTTGAGCTGCGGCGTCCTGGCGGCGGCTCGTTCACCCGAACGCTCCAGCCGTCACCCGTCCGCCGTGAAGAATCATATTTCACTCACAGTCAGCAGCGGTGTAGCGCAGGACCCTTGGGGTACGCGGGCTCTCGACGAATTCGCTGTGCACCAGTACCGTCACGAAACCCCAGCGCGGCGTCTATCCCCTTGGCGCGACATCCGCATCATGCACGACCATGGGGATGCGGAAAGAAGAAAGACCGCTGTGAGAGGAGGCGTCCATGGGATCGGTGCGCAAGGCGAGTGCCTGGCTTGGCCTCGTCGACGACAACGATGACGAGCGTTACTACGACGACGACTACGCCGAGGGATCCGAGACCGGGAGCCGGGAGGTCTGGGTCACGGATCCTCGGGTCAAGGTGGCATCGGAAGCCGCCGAGGAGAAGGGCCGACGGATCGGCACGGTCACCCCGGACAGCTTCCGGGACGCCCGTGGCATCGGTGAGCTCTTCCGCGACGGTGTGCCCGTCATCATGAACCTCACGGCCATGGAGGCCGCCGACGCCAAGCGCGTCGTCGACTTCGCGGCCGGCCTGATCTTCGGCCTGCGCGGCTCGATCGAGCGCGTGTCGAACCGGGTTTTCCTGCTGACCCCCGCCGACACCGAGATCGTCAGCGGGGAACCCGCCGCCCGTCGCGTGGACGGCTTCTTCAACCAGAGCTAGGCAAGGCCGCTCACCGGACCCGTCTCCGGGCGCCGCGGTGGGACGCCCCCACGGATTCCCACGGGATTCCTGCGGGATCCCCGTCGGGGTCCTACCGGAACGCGTCGAGACCGGTGAGCGCCTTGCCCAGTACCAGTTGATGCATCTCGACGGTGCCTTCGTAGGTCAGCACCGATTCGAGGTTCGTCGCGTGGCGCATGACGGGGTATTCGAGCGAGATCCCGTTGGCGCCGAGGATCGTCCGTGCCGTACGGCAGATGTCGATCGCCTCTCGTACGTTGTTGAGCTTGCCGAAGCTGACCTGTTCGGGACGGAGCCGTCCCGCGTCCATACGCCGGCCCAGGTGGTGGGCCAGCAGAATCCCCTTGTGCAGTTCGACCGCCATGTCGGCGAGCTTGGCCTGGGTGAGCTGGAATCCGCCGATGGGCCGCCCGAACTGCTCACGCGTCTTCGCGTACTCCACCGCCGCCTCGAAACTCGCCCGCGCGGCGCCCATCGAACCCCACACGATCCCGTACCGGGCGTGGGACAGACAGCTGAGCGGACCCTTGAGCCCGGTGACGTCGGGCAGTACGGCGTCGGCGGGCAGCCGCACCTCGTCGAGGACCAGTTCGCTGGTGACCGACGCCCGCAGTGACCACTTGTGCTTGATCTCCGGCGCGGAGAAGCCGGGGCGGTCGGTCGGCACGACGAACCCGCGGATGCCGTCGTCGGTCTGCGCCCACACGACGGCGACGCCCGCCACGGACCCGTTGGTGATCCACATCTTCCGTCCGGTGAGGACCCAGTCGCCGCCGTCCCGCTTGGCGTACGTCCGCATGCCCGCGGGGTCGGACCCGTGGTCGGGCTCGGTCAGCCCGAAGCAGCCGATGACCTCGCCCGCGGCCATCCGCGGCAGCCAGGTCTGCTTCTGCTCCTCGCTGCCGAAGCGGTGGATCGCGTACATGGCGAGCGAGCCCTGCACGGAGACGAGCGAGCGGATTCCGGAGTCGGCGGCCTCCAGTTCCAGACAGGCGAGGCCGTACTGCACGGCGGAGGCCCCGGCGCACCCGTATCCGTCGAGCGACATCCCGAGGGCGCCGAGCCCGCCCAACTCCCGCGCCAGCTCCCGGATCCCGGGCAGCTCACCCTTCTCGTACCACTCGGCGACATACGGCAGCACCCGGTCCCCGGCCCAGGCCCGCACGGTGTCCCGGACCGCCAGATCCTCCACGCTCAGCAGATCGTCGACCCCGAGCGGATCGGCGGGATCGAACGGCGGCAGCTTCGGGGAAGCGGACATGGGAGCCTCCGACATGTAAAACTAGCAGTGGTAACTACGGACGATCCTCGACGTTACGACGAGGCGCGACGCACGTCCAGGACCGCACCGGAGCCACGGGCCACTCCCCCGCAGCCGCCGACGGCGGGACCGTCCCACGGGAAACCCGCACGGGATGGTCGGGCATCGCGGGCGGTGCGGGCGGTGCGGGCGGGAAAGGCCCGAAGGTCAGCGACCACCGACCCGCACAGGCGGCGCAGCCGGAGCCTCCCGAGGCCCCGGCACCTCCGCGAGAGCCGCCGGCTCCCCGCACTCCATCGCCCGGGGCAACCGCAGCGCCATCACCGCCCCCAGCAGCAACAGCCCCGCACTCACCAGCAAGGTCACATGCAGCCCGTGCACGAACGCATGCCGCGCAGCGGAGCGCAGAGCCTCCCCCGACCCCCCGCCGAGCCGCGCGGCGACCTCGTACGCCTCCCCCAGCGAATGCCCCGCAGCGGCGGCGTCCCGGGGAGGCACCCCCGAAACGGACGCGAGCCCGGGCGCGTACGCCGCGTTCATCACGCTCCCGAGGAGCGCGATCCCGATGCCCGCCCCGAGCTGGTACGACGTCTCGCCGATCGCCGCCGCCCCGCCGGCCTGCTCCGGCGGGGCCTCGCTCAGCATCGACTCGTACGCGCCGAAGAGCGTGACCTCCAGGCCGAAGCCGAGCATCACGAACCCGGTCAGCAGCAGTGGGGCGTTGTCCTCGGCGCCCATCGCGGTCAGGGTGACGACCGCGGCGGCGGTGAGGCAGAAGCCGGAGCACACCATGGTCCGCGGCCCGAAGCGCTGCAGCAGCTTCGCCCCGGCGAGCCCCGCGGCCATCGCGGCGACGGTGAGGGGCAGCAGCCGCAGTCCGGTCTCCAGCGGGGAGAGCTTCAGCACGAGCTGGAGATACTGCGCGGCGATCAGTTCGAGCCCGACCAGTGCGAGCATCGCCAGCACGATGCAGCCGACGGAGGTGCTGAAGGCGGGCCGGGAGAACATCGTCAGGTCGACCAGCGGATGCCGGCGCCGCCGCTGCCGCCGTACGAAGGCGACGAGGAGTCCGGCCCCCAGCATCAGCGGTACCGCGGTGGACAGGCTCAGCGGGTCCTCTCCGCCGCCGAGCTGCTTCACGCCGAGAACCACGCCGAAGAGGCCGGCCGCGGCCATCAGCGCGCCGACGACGTCCCACGGCCCGTCGCGCTCGCCCTTCGACTCGGGCAGCAGGAGTCGTCCGACGGGCAGGCTTACGAGCATCAGCGGGATGTTGATGAGGAAGACCGAGCCCCACCAGAAGTGTTCGAGCAGGAACCCGCCGAGGAGCGGTCCGACGGCCGCGCCCACCGCGGCGACGGCGCTCCAGACGCCGATGGCGAGGGCCCGCTCGCGCCGGGCGGGGAAGACCTGCCGCAGGATGGACAGCGTCGCGGGCATGATCATCGCGCCGCCGACGCCGAGCAGGGCGCGGGCCGCGATCAGCACCTCCGCGCTGTCGGCGAGGGCCGCGACGGCGGAGGCGACGCCGAAGAGCGCGTAGCCGAGGAGGAGGACGCGTCTGCGGCCGATCCGGTCGCCCAGGGTGCCGAAGAGGATGAGGAGCGAGGCGCAGACGAGCGGGTAGATGTCGACGATCCAGAGCAGCTCTATCGCGCCGGGCGTGAGGTCCTCGGTGACGGCGGGCACGGCGACGTGGAGCACGGTGGCGTCGACGGCGACCAGGAGCAGGCTGACGCACAGCACCACAAGGACGACCCAGCGGTTTGCACCGGCCCCGGTCTCCCGACGGCGACGCGCGGCGGCCGTGGTCGTCCCGGACATGTACGTACCTCCCAGATGTTCCCTCGCGTTCGGCGATCCGCTGGGTGGGGACTCCCTGCGGCTGCGGCTCGGGAGGAGCGGTGTCCCGGCCCACGCAACAAAGGCGAGTGAGACGTCAGAGTACGCGAGTTCCTCCCGGCGTCGGGTGGCGGACCTCTCACGTTCTCCTGGGACACGTGTGGCGTGCGCCACGCCGCTCCCCGCCCGGCTGTGTGTCCGGGCGCGCCCCCGCCGGGGTCCGCGGTTGCGGGCCCCCTCGATAATCGAGCCCGTGACCGATCTTGAGACGTCCGCCGCGCCGTCCCGTCCGGGGCCGTCCTGGCGCCGCGCCGCGCCCGCGCTCCTCGGGTACGCGGCGGTGCGCGCGCTCGGCCTGCTGGTGCTCGCGGTGTGGAGCGCCACGCGGGACACGAGCGCGCTGCGGCTGCTCTCGGCGCGCTGGGACTCCCTCTGGTACTCCAGGGTCGCCGAGCTGGGTTACGGCTACGAGGTGCGCCTGCCCAACGGGGACGTGCACTCGAACCTGGCGTTCTTCCCGCTGCTGCCGTGGCTGGAGCGGGCGGTGTCGGCGGTGTCCCCTCTCTCCGCCGCGCACGCGGGCCTGCTGGTGAGCTGGGTCGCCTCGCTCGCGGCGGCCTGGGGGATCTTCGCGGTCGCGGACCAGGTGTACGGCCGCCGGGCCGGGGTCTGCGCCGTACTCGTGTGGGCGGTCCTGCCGGTCGGCATCGTGCAGTCGATGGCGTACAGCGAGTCGCTGTTCACGGCGCTCGCGGCCTGGTCGCTGTACGCGGTGCTGACCGGCCGCTGGCTGACCGCGGGCCTGCTCGCCTCGCTGGCGGGTCTGACCCGTCCGGTGGGCGCGGCGGTCGTTGCGGCCGTGTGGGTGACGGCGATCGCCTCTTTCGTACGGGAGCGGAGCATGCCCGGCGGGGAGGGCGCGTCCCGGTGGCGGCGCGCCCTGGCGATGCTGATCGCGCCCCTCGGCGCCGCGGGCTACGTCCTGTGGGTCGGCCGTCGCACGGGCGGGGGCCCGCTGGGCTATCTCGACGTCCAGGCGGGCTGGCGCAACGGCTTCGACGGCGGTTACGCGTTCGCCCGCTTCGTCGCCGACAAGTTCACCGCGTTCCCGTCGGCCCTGGCCGGGCTGGCCCTGATCGCCGGAGTCGCCCTGCTCGTCCGGCTGTACGTGATCTGCGTACGGCAGCGGCAGCCGTTGCCGCTCCTGGTGTACGCGGGGGTCGTCATCACCCTCGCCCTGTGCGCGTCGAGCTATTTCGGCTCGAAACCACGCCTTCTGCTGCCCGCCTTCCCCCTTCTCCTGCCCCTCGCCCTGGCCCTCGCGCGACTGCGAACGTCCAGGTCGGCGTGGGTGCTGGGCGGTGTGGCGGTGGCGTCGGCGGTGTACGGCGCCTGGTGGCTGAACGGGTCGGGTCCGCCGTGATCACTCACGGTGGCCGGTGAGCGCCCGGAGAAGTGCACGCAAGCATTCGGTGAACGAATTCGAAAGCGCCATAAAACTCCGCTCCGGAATGATCAATCGAATTGAAGGAAGAGCGGACGGGGGATTCCATAATCCACGGCGATAAACCCCCTTCTGAGAGCAATCCCACATCACATCGTCATCACAAAGACGGTGCTTCGGCCTGGAACACAGCTCACTCGCTGTAACGTCGATTGAGTGCGTACCGAACGAAAGCTGACTCGTCTGGACCGGGTCTTCGCCCGGCTGGACCGTGAGCCGGAACGACCGGCCCACATCGACGTGCCCAGGATGAGCCGGCACCGGGTGGTCCTCTTCGCGTCCACGCTCGCCTTCTACGCGGCCATCGTGTGGGCCGTCGTGATCACCTCATGGCTGGTCCGGCTCGACTGGCAGGTCATGTTCTTCCGGCCGTACCAGCAGTGGCCGGAGATCCACGCGTTCCTCGACTACTACGTGGTCCTGGGCCAGCGCGGCCCCACCGCCGTGATGATCGCGGCCTGGCTGGGCTGGCGCTCCTGGCGTCAGCACACGCTGCGCCCGCTGCTCACGCTGGGCGCCTCACTGCTGCTCCTGAACCTCACGGTCGGCGCGGCCAAGATCAGCATGGGCCGTCTCGGTCCGCACTACGCGACCAGCGTCGGGTCGAACGAGATGTGGCTGGGCGGCGACATATTCCCTTCGGGTCACACCGCCAACGCCGTCGTGACCTGGGGCATCCTCGCCTATCTCGCCTCGACGCCGGGCGCTCGCCGCTGGCTGTCGGCGTTCTCCGCCGTGGTCTCCCTCGGCGTCGGCCTGACCACCGTGTACCTCGGTACGCACTGGCTGAGCGATGTGGTGCTCGGGTGGGCCGCGGGGCTGCTGATCCTGCTGGCGCTGCCCTGGTTCGAGCCGCTGATCGCACGGGCCGAGTCCGGCATCTTCGACCTGCGTGACGCCTGGCGCGACCGCCGGCGTGGCGCGGCTCCGGCCGAGGTGCCCGTTCTGGCCCCGATCGGCAGCCCGGCCGGTGAGCATGAGCCGGTGGTGCGTGAGCCGGTGGCCGCGTCCCGGCCGGCCCGGCCGCCGGGGCATATGGCCCCTGGGCCGCATCTGAGCCGCTCGGAGCGCACACCGGTGACACCGCTCGGCAGCCGCCGGCCGCCGCAGTCGGACCGGGTGACCCGCGGCACGACATCGGCACGACCCGTCGCCGGGGGCTGAGCGCGCCTCCGACCGGGCCGGTACGCACAGTCGGCCCGCCGGCGGGAGCGCGTTGCGCCGTTCCCCGCGCCCCTGAAAGCGCCCCTGCCGGGGCAAAAGCTGGGGCGCAGCCCCGCTTTTGAGGGGCGCGGGGAACTGCGCGACCAGCCCCCACGCACCCGCACGTACGAACGCACCCGGTTCCGCCCCGTCAGGGGCTCTCAGGGGCGCGGGGAACTGCGCGCTCAACCCCCACCGGCCCGCACACGCCCCGTACCGGACAGGTCACCCCTTCCAGCAGCGCGTGACCCGTCCCTCCGTGACCTCGAAGTTCAGGCGTCCGGACAAGTACTCCATCGTGATGATCGCCCCCGGCGGCAACGACCGCACGGTCGACCACCCGCGCGCACGGGCCTGCCGCTCCGCACCCCCCGCGTCGAGGCCGACGTACGCGTCCGGAGTGTCCGAGGGCTCCGCGGGCGGAGTGGGAATCGGTGCCATGCCGCCACGTTAGGCGCCTCCGTGCGGACACGGAACCCCGGCCCCGCCACCATCAGTCACCGGTCCCCCTCCGGTCACGCTTCTGTCACAGGACAACGACACCCGTTCCGCCCGCGCCGACATCAGCGGTTACGCAGCAAGGCGTCACACGAACGGGCGGTTCCACACGTTTTCCGCCCGCCTTCGAACGTAATTCGGCAGCCCTTCGGACTATCTCCGAACCGGCCCCGAATACCCCGGCCGAAAGCGGGTATCCGGACCGGTTTCTCTGCCTTCCCTTTCCGATTGCGCGGCCCCGCAAGGAAGTTGGCCCGCCACAGGAAATACATGGTTCGAGCACAGAGCGTCCGAACGCCCCCTGTCGGAGCCCGGTCCCCGCGAGCATCATGGCGTGTGCTTCAGGAGGCCCGGGACGCGACGAGCGAGGGGGCGGCGATGGGGACGGACACCGCACGGACGGCGGTACGGCCCGTACCGGTGAAGCGGCCGGGACGGCTGGTGGTGGACTGGCTCACGACCACCGACCACAAGAAGATCGGCCACCTCTACCTGATCACCTCGTTCGCCTTCTTCCTGGCCGGCGGGCTGATGGCGCTGCTGATGCGGGCCGAGCTGGCGCGGCCCGGCATGCAGCTCATCGGCAACAACCAGTTCAACCAGATGTTCACGATGCACGGCACGATCATGCTGCTGCTCTTCGCGACGCCGACCTTCGCCGGTTTCGCCAACGAGATCATGCCGCTGCAGATCGGCGCGCCCGACGTCGCCTTCCCCCGGCTGAACATGCTGTCGTACTGGCTGTTCCTCTTCGGCGGGCTGATCGTGCTGGGCTCGCTGCTGGTGCCCGGCGGCCCCGCGAACTTCGGGTGGTTCGCGTACGCGCCGCTGAACAGCATGGAACGGTCACCCGGTATCGGCGCCGACATGTGGATCATGGGGCTGGCGCTGGCCGGCTTCGGCACGATCCTCGGCGCGGTGAACTTCCTGACGACGATCATCGGGATGCGCGCCCCGGGCATGACCATGTTCCGGATGCCGATCTTCACGTGGAACACGCTGTTCACGTCGATCCTGATCCTGATGGCGTTCCCGGTGCTCGCCGCGGCGCTCCTGGTCCTTGAGGCGGACCGCCGGTTCGGCTCGCAGGTCTTCGCGTCGGCCAACGGCGGGGCGCTGCTGTGGCAGCACCTCTTCTGGTTCTTCGGGCATCCCGAGGTCTACATCATCGCGCTGCCGTTCTTCGGGATCATCTCGGAGATCATCCCGGTCTTCAGCCGGAAGCCGATCTTCGGCTATCTGACGCTGGTCGGCGCGACGATGGCCATCACCGGTCTGTCCGTGGTCGTGTGGGCCCATCACATGTTCGTGACCGGCGCGGTGCTGCTGCCGTTCTTCTCGTTCGTGTCGTTCCTGATCGCGGTGCCGACGGGCGTGAAGTTCTTCAACTGGACCGGCACCATGCTGAAGGGGTCGCTGTCCTTCGAGACGCCGATGCTCTGGGCGACGGGCTTCCTGGTGTCGTTCCTGTTCGGCGGCCTGACGGGGGTGATCCTGGCCTCGCCGCCGCTGGACTTCCACGTCTCGGACACGTACTTCGTGGTGGCGCACTTCCACTACGTGGTCTTCGGCACGGTCGTCTTCGCGACCTTCGGCGGCTTCTACTTCTGGTGGCCCAAGTTCACCGGCAAGATGCTCGACGAACGGCTCGGCAAGCTGCACTTCTGGACGCTCTTCGTGGGCTTCCACACCACGTTCCTGGTGCAGCACTGGCTGGGCGTGGAGGGCATGCCGCGCCGCTACGCCGACTATCTGGCGGCCGACGGGTTCACGGCGCTCAACACCATCTCGTCGATCGGCGCGTTCCTGCTGGGCCTGTCGACGCTGCCGTTCCTCTACAACGTCTGGAAGACGTCGAGGTACGGCGTGCCGGTCGACGCCGACGACCCCTGGGGCTTCGGCCGCTCACTGGAGTGGGCGACCTCGTGCCCGCCGCCGCGGCACAACTTCACCACGCTGCCCAGAATCCGTTCCGAGTCGCCCGCGTTCGACCTGCACCATCCCCGGTTCGCGGCGATCACACCGCCGCAGACCCGCTCCGGCCAGGAGGACAGCCCGCAGATCCGCATCGGCCAGGAGCGCCCCGGGGCCGGCCCCGAGCAGTACTGATCGTGTCCGCGCCGTCCGCGGGCACGCCGTGGCCGGCCGCGCAGTTCCCCGCGCCTCTTCGGGGGCGCCACCGGACGGCGGCCTAGCCTGCCGCCGCCGTGACCGCCGTGACCGCCGTGACCGCCACCGAGAGGTCGTTGTCGCTCGTGTAGTACGGCCCGGCCGTCACCGGGCCGTACGCCGTCTCCACCACGACCTTCGGGTACGTGAAGATGGGCTTCTTGTCGGCGATGTCGTCGAGCAGCCGCGCGATCCGTACCCGCGGCCCGCTCTCCCCCGCCGGGCGCAGCCACAGGTCCCACACGCCCCGGGGCAGTTCGGCGTAGTCCACGGTGAAGCGGAACAGCGCCTGGTCCCGGTGGACTCCGATCCGCGGCGCGTCGGCCCTCGCCCCGGGTTCCGTCTCCTCACGGCCGGCCAGTTCGGCGTACGCGTCCGACGTGAGCGCGACCCCGTACACCTGGCCGTGCACGCCCAGGCCGCCCTCGCCGATGTGCAGTTCGCCGGCCTCGGCGTGCGGGGCGCGCAGCCAGCTGCGGACGGAGAGGTTGCCGTGCTTGGTCGCGTACGGGATACGGACGGCGACATGGCCACGCGCGCCGCTCGGCACCCGGTCGACGAGGGAGCGCAGGTCGTTGAGGCCGGGTGTCAGGCGCTGCGGCTCGCCGTCGCCGGTCTGCGCGAAGGCGTCCCAGCGGCCCTCGGGCAGTTCGACGAAGCTGGGCAGCGCGGCGCGCAGCCGGCCGTCGGCGGCCGGGGCGAGCGGCAGCCGGACCGCCTGGAGGCCGTCGCGGTGGAGCAGTACGAGGTGGGTGTCCCCGTTCTCGCCGGTCTCGGCCATGTCGAAGGTGAGGCCGCCCGCGGAGTCGGCGAGGCAGTCGGCGCGCGGCGGCATGGCGGCGTCCTCGTCGGTGGGCGTCTGCGCTGTCTGCGGAGCCAGCGTCATCATGCGGAACGCTCCTTCCCGAACACGGTCAGTCCGGCGTCCCTGACGGCGTACGCACTGCCGAGCAGGGCTCCTCGGGTGCGGTGCAGTGAGCCGCGCACCCGGCCGATCTTCGAGGTGCCGCCCCGTGAGACGAGACCGCTGAAGATCGAGTCGTAGCGCTCGGCGATCCGGGACGGGTCGAAGCGCTCGGAGTCCTTGAGCGCCGCGTCCGCCATCTGCCGGCGCAGCGCGTCGTCGTTGATGAGTTCGAGCAGGCCGCCCGCGATGGCCTGGACGTTCCCGACCTGCACGAGGCGTCCGTCCACGCCGTTGTCGATGATCTCCCCCGGGCCGTGCGGGCAGTCGGTGGAGACGACGGGCAGGCCGCAGCGCATGGCCTCGACGATGGTCATGCCGAACGATTCGAGGCTGGAGGTGACGGCGGCGATCGAGCCCTTGGCCCACTCCGGTTCGATGGGATGGGCCGCTCCCATGAGCAGTACGTGGTTGTACAGGCCCAGTTCGTCGATGAGGTGGCGCAGTTTGTCCTTCTGTTTCCCGCTGCCGTAGATCCGCAGGCGCCAGTCGGGCCGCTCGGCGCGCACCAGGTCGAAGGCCTTGATCAGCAGGTCGTACCGCTTGACCGGGGCGAGCCGGCCGGCCGCGACGACCCATTTGCCGGTGCCGTCCGCGGGCTCGATGCCGGGGGCGGGCACCGAGTTGGGCACGGCCTCGACACGTACCCCGGGCAGCCGCATCTTCGTGCGGTACGCGGCGGCGTCCGCCTCCGTGGTCGTGGTGACCGCGTCGAGGCGGGGGTAGGCGCCGCGCAGTTCGGTGCGCAGCCCGACGGAGTGGCTGTCGAGGGTGAGGTGCTCCTGGCCGACGCGGGCCGGGCCGCGCCTGGTCTCGCGGGCCAGATGCACGTTGAGGCCGGGGCGGGTGCCGACCACGACGTCGGCGTCGGTCGTGGAGAGGTGCTCGGCGATACGGCGGTCGGTCAGGGCGCTGTACTGCTCGTAGCGGATCTCTCCCTTCGGGAAGACCCGGGCCGGTTTCCGGTGGTCGGGGTCGTCGCCCTCGTATCCGGGGCCGCCCTTGCGCAGATCGACGAGGTGGCGCAGGCGTACGCGCGGGTTCCGTGCGAAGACCGGCTCCTCGCGGTGGCGGAGTACGGAGACGATCTCCACGTCGTGCTGTTCGGCCAGGGTGTTCGCGAGGTTGTACGTCGTCCGGATCGTCCCACCGATTCCGTAGGCGTTGTGTATGAGGAAGGAAATCTGCATGCGTCCCCGTATCTCCGGCTCGTCCAGCTACCAGAGGGTTAGACCGGGGTACGGATGTGATGGTTGGGCTTGCTTATCACTCTGTTCCCGAACAGTTGCGCCATCGGTAACCAGATGAGGGAACCTTTTGGGGCCCGTACGCATCAGGGCTTGTAGGAGAGCTGCGGGACGTCGTAGCACTCGTGGTCCATGTCGCCCTGGCTCACCCAGCCGCGGGCGTCCTCCCAGCGGGCCACCGACAGGCACGTCCTGCGTGTCCTCGGCGGTTCGGGCAGCCGCGCGAACCGGACCGGCAGCAGCAGTCCCTTCGCGGTGTACGGCTTCCCCCCGGCCATGAACCGGTCGACGCACGCGCGCGTGACGCCCGTCCTCGCGCAGGAGCGGGCCGCGTCCGTGAACCACATCGCGGCGGCCCAGCCCTCCACCTGCCACTGGGAGCGGGTCTTCAGCGCCTTCGTGCCGTCCCGGAACTCCCGTACGGCCTCGTGGCCGGTGTCCTCGTAGTTGCGGCTCGCGCCCGTCGCCCAGAGGGTGTTGCGGCAGCGCGGGGCGTTCTTGTAGTCCTCGCGGACCGTGGACGTCCAGTTCTGCACGTTGGTGACCTTGGCGAGGACCTCCGCCCCGACGTCGTCCATCGCCTCGCACAGCCGGGCGTTGCCGTAGGTGTCGATGGCGTCGAAGACCAGGTCGGCGCCCTGCTCCTTCAGATCGGCCGCGGCGGCACGGAAGTTGGGCAGCGCGAAGTCGACCTGCTCGGTGACGACCTCGTACCCCTCGGCCTTCAGTCCCCGGACCACGAGCCGGGCGTACGCCGCCGACGAGGACTGGTTGTACGAGACGACGGCCGCCGTGCGCGCGCCCTGCTTCTCCTTGAACCAGCGGTAGATCTCGGTGCCGCCGTACAACTCGCCGTCCCAGCCGGGCTTTCCGTTCCGGGGCGCGAGGCTGCCGTAGATCCCGTAGAGGTGCGGCCAGGTGTCGTAGGCCGCGCCGACGGGCTGTCCGCCGATGTCGGGCACGCGCGCGTGGGACACCCGGGAGGCGCCCGCGTAGTCGAGGGCGGTGGTGGCGACCAGGGCCACCACCTCGTCCTCGTCGACGAGCCGGTGCACGCACTCGTTGTTGCCGACGCCGCTGCCGCCGTCGTCGCACGTACGGACCTCGACCCTGCGTCCCGCGATGCCGCCGCGCGCGTTCAGGGCGTCGAACCAGGCCTTCGCGCCGTCGCGCGGACCGGTGAAGGCGTCGCCGCCGACCGGGCTGGTGGCACTCGTGACGATGCCCACACGGATCGGTTCCGCGGTGGTGCGGGCGGGCGTGCGGTCGGGCCGGTTCTCGAAGTCGCTCTCCGGGAGGCGGCTGCCGCAGGCCGTACCCACCAGGAGCAGCAGGAACAGCAGGCCCGCGGCAGCGGATTCAGCAGCCCGGCCCCGGCGAGGCATTGCCGCTCAGCGTGACCAGACCGCACAGCGTCTTGACCGACACCTTCCAGGTGCCGTCCTGCTCGACGGAGGTCCCGGCGGCGTCCGGCATGACCGTGGCGCCCTTCAGGGTGAGCGTGTACGTGACGTCCGCGTCGGTCGGCGAGGTGAAGGCGACCTTGCTCACCGTCGCCTCGACCTGCCCGCCGCGCTTGTCACCGCTGAAGCTCTTCAGGACCGCGCCCATCGCGTCGCCGTTCTCCAGGACGGCCTGTTTCTCCTTCGTGGGGACGGCGGGGTCGAAGAACTTCTTCCAGTTCTCCTCGATCTCCTTCTCGGCCGCCGCCGGGTCGTCCGGCGCGCTCGCGCTCGGACCCGGTTCGGCGTTCGAGGTCCGCTCGGCGGAGGGCGAGGGCGGATTCGTGTCGTCACCGCCGCTGTCGTCGCCGCACGCCGTGAGGGCCGGGGCGAGCAGGAGCACCGCCACCACCAGCCCCCGGCCCGTTCCCCGCCTGAGATCACTCCCGAGAACCATCTGGCTCACCACCGGGTGTCGGTCCGGGCCGTGCGCGCCCGGAGCTTTCAGGGACAGCTTCCAGAAGGCATAGTGCAAGTCCGTCGGCGGACTTGGAAGACAGCCGGACACATCATGTGGAGCCCCCATGCGGACTGCTCGACTGCGGAATGTGCGTCCCGTCCTCTGGGCGGGGTGGGCGGCGCTCGCCACGGGCGCGGTGCTGTGCGTCCTGGGCTGGTACGGGATCTCCGGCGAGCGGTACGCGGAACGGCAGCTGCCGTACCTCGCGTCCTGCACGGTGCCCGGAGCGGCCCTGATCATCGCCGCGGCGGTCCTCCTCACCCACGGCCGGAACGCCCTGGCGGCGACCCGCGTGGAGGAGCTGTACGGGCTCCTGGTGGCGACCGACCCCGCTGAGGCCGCCGCCGACGGGACCGTAGCCGGACAGCCGGCCGCCGCGCCCGTGGCCGTGAGCGGGGAGCTGCTGATGGTGCCGGGCGGCACGCTGTGGCACCGCGCGGACTGCCCGCTCGTCGCCGGGAAGCCCGACGCCCTGCCGGTCGACTCGCGGGTCCTCACGGGCGGGGACCTCGCCCCCTGCCCGATCTGCGAACCCACGGCCTCGGACGACCCCCCGGACGACGCCCTGGACGACCTCCCGGACGATTCCCCCGACGCCTCCTCGGCCGCCTCCTCGGACGGTCCGTCGTCCGGGGCGGCGGCCGACTGATGTCGACACCGATGTCGTCACCGATGTCGTCACTGACGTACGACCTCACGCTCGCCGGGCTCTCCGTGGGCAGCGCCGCCGCGCTCACCGGGATCGGACTGGTCGTCACCCATCGGGCGACCGGCGTGCTCAACTTCGCGCACGGCGCGATCGCGATGGTGTGCGCCTATCTGCTGCGCGGGCTCACCGTGGAGGGGGACTGGCCGCTCGCGCTCGCCGCGCCGCTCGTCCTGCTCGTGGTGGCCCCGGCGCTCGGTGTGGCGCTGGAACGATTCGTCTTCCGCCCCCTGGCCGTCCTGGGCGGCGACCCCGCGCAGACCCTCGTCGCGTCCATCGGCGTGTTCGTCCTCCTCGTCGGCGGGGCGGCGCTCCTCTGGGGCCCGGGTGCGCGCTCGGACGCGCCGACGCTCGTCTCAGCCGACCCCTGGGGGCAGTTGGCGGTGACGCTCGTCCTGGCCGCGGGGGTGGGAGCGGTGATCCGCCGGACCCGCTTCGGCCGGGAACTGCGGGCCGTCGTCGACGACCGCCCGCTCGCCGCGCTGACCGGCGTCGACGCGGACCGGGTGGCCGCGGCGGGCTGGGCGTTCGGCTCGTTCACCGCGGGTCTGACGGGGGTGCTGCTGGCTCCGTACGTACGCCTGGACCCGTACGGCATGCCCCTGCTGGTGATGGAGGTGGTGGCGGTCGCGGTGGCCGCCCGGATGCGGAGCCTGCCGGTGGCGGTGCTGGTGGCCCTGGGCATCGGCGTCGCCCAGAGCCAGCTGACCCGGCTGCACCCCGGGGGCCGCCTCGAACCCCTCCTCCAGGCGGTCGGCGCGAACCTCTTCGTCGTCGCCCTGCTGGTCGCGGCCCTGGTGCTGCCGGGGATCGGCGCCCGGGACGCCCTCCCGCGCACGGCGACGGCCCGCGTACCGACCCCGCCGGGCGCGTGGATCGTCGCGGCGGTCCTGTTCCTCCTCCCCCTGGGCTTCGCGGGCCCGGACCTGCACACGGCGGTCCAGGTACCGGCGCTGGGCGTCGTCCTTCTCTCCCTGGTCGTGGTCACGGGCCGCGGCGGCCAGCTCTCCCTCGGCCAGGCCGCGTACGCGGGTCTGGGCGCCCTCTTCACCGCGCTGCTCGCGGCGGGCCGCTTCCCGGGCCTGCCCGAACTCCCGGAACCGGCCGCGCTCCTGACCGCCGTGCTGCTGGTGGCGCCACTCGGGCTGCTGACGGGGTGGCCCGCCATCCGCCGCCACGGCCTGTCCCTCGCCCTGGCGACCTTCGCGGTGGGCGTCGGCGTCAGCCGCTTCGTCTTCGCCCAGCCGTACGCGACCTCGGGCCTCACGCTGGACCGCCCGGCGGCCTTCGAGGGCGACCGCGCGTACTACGCGCTGGAACTCGTCCTCCTCACGGGCGCGGTGTGGGCCGCCCACGCGCTGCGCCGGGGCCGTACGGGCCGGGCCCTGGCCGCGATGCGGGACCACGAGGCGGGCGCGTCGGCGGCGGGCGTCCGCGTCCCGCGCCTCAAACTGACGGCCTTCGTGGCGGGCGCGGCACTGGCCGCGCTGGGCGGCGGCATGCTCGGCATGGGCGTACGCGCCTTCGACCCGGCGGCGTACGACCCGGTCCGCGGGCTGCTGTGGTTCGCCGCGATCGTGGTGCTCGGCGCCGACAGTGTCCTGGGCGCCCTGCTCGCGGCGGCACTCCTGGTGGGCCTCGACGCGGGCACGCGCGGCGGCGTGGCAGCGGCGACGATCGGCCTCCTGGCGATCCTGATCGGCCGCTTCCCCGGCGGCCCGTACGAGGCCCTGCGCACGACCACCGAACGCCTGAGCCTGCGCCGACACCGGGCGGTGACGTTGACCCCGGCGGGGATCGCGGCGAGGCGAGCGGTGCGGGTACGGGGCTTGGGTGCGCCTGGGCGGCTGACGGGCGCCGCGGCCGGGACTCCCTCAGCCGGGGCGGCTGTCGTGGGGGCGCCCGTCGTGGAGGCGCCCGCGGTGGGCCCGTCTGCGGTGGGAGCGCCTCCGGCGGGGAGGCGTGCGGCGGGGAGGCATGCGGTGGGGCAGTCCGGCGGCCCCGACACGCTGCGCTTTCGCGCGGGCGGGCGGCCGTTGGTGCGGCGGCCGGTGCCGCGGGTCGGGTCCGGCACGGACGGGTCCGGCACGGACGGGTCCGGCACGGTCGGGTCCGGCGCCGACGGATCCGCTGAACGGTGGCCGTCCGGCACGGTGGAGCGGGCCGGGCCCGGCGGGGGCGCGTCTTCGGGGGCGCCGGGCGTGGAGGGTTCCGGAGGGACAGCCAGTGCCCGCCCTGGCGGGGGCGGCGGCCTTGAGGGGCCCGGAGCGGTCCGGGGGAAGCGCGCCCCGGCGCCCCCGGGTGCCCCGAGTCCGGCGGCACCGGGGACGCCCCAGGGC
>NZ_JBHXTO010000173.1:0-17716 GCF_042677425.1 Streptomyces sp. NPDC127119
GCCCCTCCCCGAGGGGCGCGGGGAACTGCGCGACCAGCCCCCACCGGCCCGCAGACGGACACGGTTCTTCAGGGGCGCGGGGAACTGCGCGAACGACCCCCACCCGAGGGCGTCAAGCGTAGAACGGTGGGCGTTCCGCCAGTTCCACCTCTACCCGGCCGCCCTCCTGCTGCGCACGCACCCCCGCCTCACAGACCGCCGCCGTGGCGTAGCCGTCCCAGGCCGTGGGCCCGGTGACCTCGCCGCGGCGGGTGGCGTCCACCCAGGCCTGCATCTGGCGGTCGTACGCGTCCTCGAAGCGTTCCGTGAAGTCCTGGGCGATGGTGCCGCCCCAGCGGCCCGCCATGTTGGTGACCAGGGAGTGCCCGTCACCGATCCGGGCCGTGCCGCGCTCGCAGACCACTTCGGCCTGCACCTGGTAGCCGAAGCCGGCGTTGACGTTGATCTCGACGTCCACGATCGCGCCGCCGGCCGTCTCGAAGAGGACCAGCTGCGGGTCCTGCAGCCCCTCGGGCGCGTTGCCCGACGGTGTCGGCTTCAGCACGGTGACCGCGGTGATCTCGTGGCCGAGCAGCCAGCGGGTGATGTCCATCTCGTGGACGACGGAGTCGTTGATGAGCATCTCGGTGCTGAAGCCGGGCGGGGTCGCCACGTTGCGGTGCCGGTTGTGCAGCATCAGCGGGCGGCCCAGCTGGCCGGTGTCCAGCAGCGACTTGAGCTTCACGTACTCGGCGTCGTACCGGCGCATGAAGCCCACCTGCACCCTGCGGTGCCCGAGCCGCTGTTCGGCCTCCAGGACGCGCAGCGCCGAGGCGGAGCCCGGGGTGAGGGGCTTCTCGCACAGGACCGGCAGGTCGTGCTCGAACGCGGCGAGCAGGGCCGCCTCGTGGGCGGGACCGGGGGAGGCGATCAGCACGGCGTCGACGCCGTCGGCGGCCATCGCGGCGGCCGGGTCGGTGTGCGCGGAGCAGCCCTCGATGCCGTCGGCGATCCGTTTGACCCGTTCCGCGTCGACGTCGACGACGGCGGCCACGCGTGCCCCGCTGGTCACCTCGTGGAGCCGGCGCACATGCTCGGCGCCCATCCGGCCGGTGCCGATGACGGCCACCCCGAGCGTGCCCGCCATCAGGACTTCCCCTTCGATGCCGCGAGGGAGGCCTGGAGGTCCTGCTCCTCGGGGAGCCCTGCCACGTCCACGCCGCGTACCTGGGCCAGTTCGTGTTTGAGTGCGGCCAGTTCGGCGCCGCCGGCCATGTGGTTGGTGAGCTCTTCGAGGGTGACGTCCGCGCGGGCCGCGGAGAGTTCCATCGTGCCCAGCCGCAGGACGCTGAAGTGGTCGCCGACCATGTAGGCGTGGTGCGGGTTGTGGGTGATGAAGATGACGCCCAGACCGCGGTCGCGGGCGGCGGCGATGTACTTGAGCACCACGCCGGACTGCTTGACGCCCAGGGCGGCGGTGGGCTCGTCCAGGATGAGCACGCGGGCGCCGAAGTAGACGGCGCGGGCGATGGCCACGGACTGGCGCTGGCCGCCGGAGAGGGTGCCGATCGGCTGGTCGAGGTCGTCCAGGACGATGCCCATGGCCCGCAGTTCGGTGTCCGCGGTCTGTTTCATCGCCGCGATGTCCAGGCGGCGGATCGGCCAGGGGCCCTTGGTCAGTTCGGAGCCGAGGAAGAAGTTCCGCCACACGGGCATCAGCGGCACGGTGGCCAGGTCCTGGTAGACGGTGGCGATGCCCTTGTCGAGGGCCTCGCGCGGGGTGCTCAGCTGCACCGCCTCGCCGTCGATGAGGAACTCGCCCTCGGTGTGCTGGTGCAGGCCGGAGATGATTTTGATGAGCGTCGACTTGCCGGCGCCGTTGTCACCGAGGACACAGGTGACCTGGCCGGGGTGGACGGACAGGTCCACGCCGTGCAGGGCGCGGACGTTGCCGTACGCCTTGCCGGCCCCGCGCAGTTGCACGATCGGCTGTGTGTCCGCGGGCGCGTCCCCGGGGGTGTCCTGGACAGGGGTGGTGTCGTCGCTGGAGGTGGTGTTGTCGGTCATGGGTTACCTCCGGGTTGCCTGGCGGCGGACCCACAGATTGACGAGGGCGGCGAGCAGGAGCATGACGCCGAGGAAGGCCTTGAACCAGTCGGGGTTCCAGTTGGCGTACACGATGCCCTGGGAGACCATGCCGAAGATGAACGCGCCGATGACGGCGCCGATCGCGGAGCCGTAGCCGCCGGTGAGCAGGCAGCCGCCGATGACCGCGGCGATGATGTACAGGAACTCGTTGCCCACGCCCTCGCCGGACTGGACGGTGTTGAACGAGAACAGGATGTGCATGCCCACGAACCAGGCGCCGGCGCCGACGCCCATGAACAGGGCGATCTTCGTGAAGGTGACCGGTACGCCGACGGCGCGGGCGCTCTCCTGGCTGCCGCCGGTGGCGAAGATCCAGTTGCCGAACTTGGTGCGCAGCAGCAGCCAGGTCGCGAGGGCGGCGAGGATCAGCCAGTAGAAGACGGTGATCTTGACGTCGACCCCGCCGATGCCTATCTCGGAGGCGAAGACGCTCTTGGCCTGGTCGAAGCCGTCCATGTCGCTGATGGAGTCGGTGGCGACGTTGCCGGTGAAGAGCTTCGTGATGGCGAGGTTGGCGCCCTGGAGAATCAGGAACGAGCCCAGCGTGATGAGGAACGACGGCAGTCCGGTGCGTACCAGCAGGTAGCCGTTGAACGCGCCGATCGCCAGGGCCACCACCAGGGCGACGATGACGCCGGTCCACACGTTCATGGACAGCTGGAAGCTCCACATGCTCGCCGTGAGCGCGGAGGTGGTCACGGCCACACCGGCGGAGAGGTCGAACTCGCCGCCGATCATCAGCAGGGCCACCGGCAGGGCCATGATGCCCATCACGGAGGCCTCGTAGAGCACGTTGGCCAGTGAGCTCGCCTCACGGAAGGGCGAGGCGACCGTGAAGAAGAAGACGTAGACGACGATCGCCGCGATGAGGGCGCCGATCTCCGGGCGGGCCGCCAGTCGGCGGGCCAGGGACCGTTCCGAGGTCCGGCCGTCCTTGGGGGCGGCCGGCGAAGCCGGCGGCGAGGAACTCGCCGCCGGTGCCGTTGCCTGGGTCATGGGTGTCACCGAGTACCCTTCGAGGCGAACTTGGCTATGTCGTCCACGTTGTCCTTGTCGACGAACGCCGGGCCGGTGAGCACGGGCTCCTGGCCGCCTCCGCTGAAGTTGCCGTTGGTCTTGTAGAGCCACAGGGAGTCCACCGACAGGTAGCCCTGGAGGTAGGGCTGCTGGTCGACCGCGAACTCGATGTCGCCGCCCTTGACGGCGTCGACCATCTCCTTGTTGAGGTCGAAGGTCGCCACCTTCGCCTTGCTGCCCGCGTCGTCCACGGACTGCACGGCGGTCAGGGCGAACGGGGCGCCGAGCGTGACCACGTAGTCGATCGACGTGTCCTGCTTCAGCTTGGCGTTGATCGTCGACTTCACGGACGGCATGTTCGTGCCGTTCACGTTGAGGGTCGTGGTCTTGCCCTTGAACGTCTTCTTCACACCGGCGCAGCGGGCCTCCAGGGAGACGCTGCCCTGCTCGTGGATGACGCAGATGTTGTTCTTGGAGCCGAGCGCGTTGAGCTTCTCGCCGAAGGCCTCACCGGCCACGAACTCGTCCTGGCCGAAGTAGGACAGGAGTCCCTGCTCCTTCCAGTCGTCGATGCCTCCGTTGAGGCCGACGACGGGGATGCCGGCCTTCTCGGCCTTGGCCACGACGTCCTTCATGGCGTCGGGCTTGGAGAGGGTGACCGCGATGCCGTCGACCTTCTGGTCGATCGCGTTCTGGACCAGGTTGGCCTGCTTGGCCGAGTCCGGGTTGTTCGAGTAGACCAGTTCGACGTTGTCCTTGGCGGCGGCGGTCTCCGCTCCCTTGCGGACGAGGTCCCAGAAGGTGTCACCCGCGGCTGCGTGCGTGATCATCGCGATCTTCATACGGGGGGTGTCGGCCTTGCCGGCCGACGCGTTGCCCGAGTCCTCCTCGGCCTTCTTGCCACCGGAGTCGCTGGAGCAACCGGTGACCATCAGGGCCGCCGCGGCGGCCGCGGCGACGAGGGCGATTCTGCGGGAACGGGGGCGAGACGTGCGGTCCATCTTTCCGGCACCTCACTGTGCGACAGGGGAGAGGGAGCTAAAACTCGGCAGTTCTGTTGGGAGGGGATGTAAGTCCCTCATATGCCCCGCTGTCAATACTTTGTTAAGACATCATTTCACGGTGACGTGAGAATGTAAGTACAAAGTCTTGACATGGCTCGGCCCCCGGTCTTACACCTAGGACACACCGGTCCCCCGCATCCCGCACCCCCACAAGACCGCATCCACACGAGGAGCGACGCGTATGAGCGAGTCCTTCGACCTGATCACCATGGGTCGCATCGGGGTCGACCTCTACCCTCTGCAGACCGGCGTACCGCTCGCACGCGTCGAGACCTTCGGTAAGTTCCTCGGCGGTTCGGCGGCCAACGTGGCGGTCGCCGCAGCACGTCTGGGGCGCGCCACAGCGATCGTCAGCCGTACCGGCGATGATCCCTTCGGAGCCTATCTCCACCAGGCTCTCAAGGAATTCGGGGTCGACGACCGCTGGGTCACCCCCGTCGAGGAGTACCCGACACCGGTCACGTTCTGTGAGATCTTCCCGCCCGACGACTTCCCGCTGTACTTCTACCGGCAGCCCAAGGCGCCGGACCTGGTGATCCACACCGACGAGCTCGACTTCTTCGCGCTCCGGGCGGCGAAGATCTTCTGGATCACCGGCACCGGACTGAGCGAGGAGCCCAGCCGCTCGGCCACCCTCGCCGCCCTCAAGGCCCGCGACAAGGCCGGCACCACCGTCTTCGACCTCGACTGGCGCCCGATGTTCTGGAAGGACCCGGACGAGGCCCGCCCGTACTACACCGAGGCCCTGCGGCACGCCACGGTCGCCGTCGGCAACCTCGACGAGTGCGAGATCGCCACCGGCGTCCGCGAACCGCGGGCCTGCGCCGAAGCCCTCCTCGAAGCCGGTGTGGAGCTGGCCGTCGTCAAGCAGGGCCCCAAGGGCGTCCTCGCTGTCCACCGCGACGGCACCACCGCCGAAGTGCCGCCCGTACCCGTCGAGGTGGTCAACGGCCTCGGCGCGGGCGACGCGTTCGGCGGCTCGCTCTGCCACGGCCTGCTGGCCGGCTGGGAACTGGAGAGGACGATGCGGTACGCCAACGCGGCCGGCGCCCTGGTCGCGTCCCGCCTCGCCTGCTCCTCCGCGATGCCGACCGCCGCCGAGGTCGAGGAACTCGTCACAGCCCGCGGCTGAGAAGACCGCGGCCGACCCCGCACCACCCCGAACGGAGCCAGACCTTGAGCATCACCATCCCCGACCTCGTCAGGGTGCGTGTCCAGCACCCCGAGGCCGTGGCCGAAGCGGCCGCCCGCCGCAGCCGGCGACCCCTCGTCGGCGACAGCGGCCGCCTCATGATCGTGGCCGCCGACCACCCGGCCCGCGGTGCGCTCGGCGTCGGCGACCGCAAGCTGGCCATGGCCAACCGCGCCGACCTGCTGGAGCGCCTGTGCGCCGCGCTGTCCCGGCCGGGCGTGGACGGGGTGCTCGCCACCGCCGACATCCTGGACGACCTCCTGCTGCTCGGCGCGCTGGAGGACAAGGTCGTCATGGGCTCCATGAACCGCGGCGGCCTGGCCGGTTCGGCCTTCGAGATGGACGACCGCTTCACCGGCCACCGCGCCGAGGACATCGAGCGGCTGAACTTCGACGCGGGCAAGCTGCTGCTGCGCGTCGACTACGACGACCCCGGCTCGCTGACCACGCTGGAGTCCACCGCCCGCGCGATCGACGACATGGCGGCGCGCCGACTGCCCGTGTTCGTCGAGCCGTTCATCTCCCGCCGTGTCGACGGAAAGGTCCGCAACGACCTCTCCGCGGAAGCCGTCACCCGCTCCATCGCCATCGCCTCCGGACTCGGCGGCACCTCCGCCTACACCTGGCTGAAACTGCCCGTCACCAGCGACCCGGACGACATGGCCGGGGCCCTGGAGACCTCCACCCTGCCCGCGGTCCTGCTCGGCGGCGAGGTCGGCGGGGACCAGGAGGGCGCGTACGAGAAGTGGCGCAAGTGCCTGCGGCTGCCCACCGTGCAGGGTCTGGTCGTCGGCCGCTCCCTGCTCTATCCCGCCGAGGGCGACGTGGAGACCGCGGTGGACACCGCGGTCGGCCTGCTCTGACCGGAGATCAGCCCGTCGTGACCGGACACCGGAAGGACCACACCTCATGACCAGCGCACATCACCTGCCCGCGGGCAGGGCCGCGAGCGGGCCGTACGCCGTGGACGTCACCCCGGAGAGCGCGGGCTGGGACCACTCCAGTCTCCGGGTCCTCGAACTGCCGCCCGGCGGAACGCACTTGTTCACCGCGGGGGACAGCGAGTGGATCGTCACCTCGCTGGGCGGCGGCTGCACGGTCGCCGTCACCGACGACTACGGACAGGACGAGTTCGAGGTGCGGGGCCGCGCGGACGTGTTCAGCGGCGTCAGCGACTTCGTCTACGTGCCCAGGGACGCGACCGCCGCCCTCACCTCCCACGAGGGCGGCCGGTTCGCGCTCACCGGGGCCCGCTGCGAGCGGCGCCTGCCGGCCCGCTACGGGCCCGCCGAGTCCGTGCCCGTCGAACTGCGCGGCAGCGGCAACTGCTCCCGCAGGGTGCACAACTTCGGCGCGGCCGGCGTCTTCGAGTGCGACAAGCTCATCGCGGTCGAGGTGATCACCCCGGGCGGCAACTGGTCCTCGTACCCGCCGCACAAGCACGACGAGAACCGGCCGGGCGAGGAGTCCGAGCTGGAGGAGATCTACTACTTCGAGATCGCCGACCACGAGGGCACTCCCGGCCTCGGCTACCAGCGCGTGACGCCCTCCGGCAACGGCGGCGGCACGGACGTGCTCGCCGAGGTGCGCGGCGGAGACGTCGTCCTCATCCCGGACGGCTGGCACGGTCCCTCGATCGCCTCGCCCGGCCACGACATGTATTACCTCAACGTCATGGCGGGCCCCGGCGCCGACCGGGCCTGGCTGATCTGCGACCACCCCGACCACGCCTGGATCCGCGACACCTGGCCGGATCAGCCGGTCGACCCCCGGCTGGCCCCTGACCCTCCCGCCCCGTCACCTCCGCATCCCAGTGAGGAACCGATGAGCCGCTCCACCCTCCGTCTGACCGTCGCCCAGGCACTGGTGCGTTTCCTGGCCGCGCAGTACACCGAACGCGACGGCGAACGGCACCGGCTGATCGCCGGCACCTGGGGCATCTTCGGCCACGGCAACGTGGCAGGCCTCGGCCAGGCGCTCCTGGAGGCCGGCGAGGAGACCATGCCCTTCCACCAGGGCCGCAACGAACAGGCCATGGTGCACGCAGCCGTCGGCTACGCCCGCCAGCTCGACCGGCTCTCCGCCCAGGCCGTCACCACCTCCATCGGCCCCGGCGCCACCAACCTCGTCACCGGCGCGGCCCTCGCCACGATCAACCGGCTGCCCGTGCTGCTCCTGCCCGGCGACTACTTCGCGACCCGCGCCGCCGATCCGCTGCTCCAGCAGCTGGAACACCCGGTCGAGGCCGACCTGTCCGTCAACGACACCCTGCGCCCGGTCTCCCGCTACTTCGACCGCATCCACCGCCCCGAGGCGCTGATCCCCTCCGCCCTCCACGCGATGCGGGTGCTCGCCGACCCCGTCGACACCGGCGCCGTCACCCTCGCCCTGCCGCAGGACGTGCAGGCCGAGGCGTACGACTGGCCCGAGGAGTTCTTCGCCGACCGGGTCTGGCACGTCCGCCGCCCGGCGCCCGAACCGGCCGAGCTGGCCGCCGCCGTGGAGGCCGTACGCGGCTCCCGGCGCCCTCTGGTCGTCGCGGGCGGCGGCGTCCACCACAGCGAGGCCGAGCAGGCCCTCAAGGCGTTCGTCGAGGCCACCGGCATCCCGGTCGCCTCCACCCAGGCCGGCAAGGGCTCGCTGCGGTACGACCACCCGGCGGACGTCGGCGGCATCGGCCACACCGGCACCGCCGTCGCCGACGACCTGGCGCGCACCGCCGACCTGGTGATCGGCGTCGGCACCCGCTACTCGGACTTCACCACCGCCTCCGCGACCCTCTTCCAGGAGCCGGACGTCCGGTTCGTCAACCTCAACGTGGCCGCCTTCGACGCGCACAAGCTGAGCGCGCGGACCCTGGTCGCGGACGCCCGCGCCGGTCTGGAAGCCCTCACCGAGGCGCTCGCCGGGCACCGCGTGGACGAGGCGTACGAGGCCGAGTACCGCGCGGGCAAGGAGCGCTGGGAGCAGGTCGTCGACTCCGTCTACCGGGCCGACGACGAGCACGCGGTCCCCACCCAGACGCAGGTCCTCGGCGCCCTGGACGCCGTGGTCGGCGACGACGACGTGGTGATCAACGCGGCCGGCTCGCTCCCCGGCGACCTGCACAAACTCTGGCGCGCCCGCAGCCCGCGCCAGTACCACCTGGAGTACGGCTACTCCTGCATGGGCTACGAGATCCCGGCCGGCATCGGCGTCCAGCAGGCCGCCCCGGGCACCCCCGTCTGGTCACTGGTCGGCGACGGCACGTACCTCATGATGCCGACCGAGATCGTCACGGCCGTCCAGGAGGGGCTGCCCGTCAACCTGGTGCTCATCCAGAACCACGGGTACGCGTCCATCGGCGGCCTCTCCGAGGCGGTGGGCGCCGAGCGCTTCGGCACCGCCTACCGCTACCGCTCCCCGGACGGCACCTTCACCGGTGACCCGCTGCCGGTCGACCTGGCCGCCAACGCCGCCAGCCTCGGCATGGACGTCCTGCGCGCCAAGACCGTCGGCGAACTGCGGGAGGCACTGGCCACCGCCCGCGCGTCCGACCGGCCCACCTGCGTGTACGTCGAGACCGACCCGACGCCCACCTCGCCCGGCGCCGAGGCCTGGTGGGACGTACCGGTCGCCGAGGTCGCCTCCCGCGAGGCCGCGACCAGCGCCCGGACGGCGTACGAGCGGCAGGTCGCCGACCGCCGCCGCCACCTCTGACCTCCCCGTCCCCGCGCTCCCCGCACCGCACCTCCCCGCACCTCCCGCTCGTGAAAAGGACCCGTACCGCATGAAGAACATCGACCACTGGATCGGCGGGAAGCCCGTCGCGGGTGCCTCCGACCGCTTCGGCCCCGTGTACAACCCGGCGACGGGCGCCCAGGAGAAGCAGGTGCCCTTCGCCTCCGTGGACGAGGTGGACACCGCCGTCGCCTCCGCGAAGGCCGCCTTCGAGAGCTGGGGCACCGCCTCGCTCGCCAGGCGCACCTCGGTCCTCTTCAAGTACCGCGAACTGCTCGACGCGCACCGCGACGAGATCGCCGAGCTGATCACCGCCGAGCACGGCAAGGTGCACTCCGACGCGCTCGGCGAGGTCGCCCGGGGCATGGAGATCGTCGAACTCGCCTGCTCCGTACCGCAGTTGCTCAAGGGCGAGCTGTCCACCCAGGTCTCCACCCGGGTCGACGTGGCCGCGATCCGCCAGCCCCTCGGCGTCGTCGCGGGCATCACACCGTTCAACTTCCCCGCCATGGTGCCGATGTGGATGTTCCCGCTCGCCATCGCGTGCGGCAACACCTTCGTGCTCAAGCCGAGCGAGAAGGACCCGTCCGCCTCCTACCGGCTGGCCGAGCTGGCGAGCGAGGCCGGACTGCCGGACGGCGTGCTCAACGTCGTGCACGGCGACAAGGCGGCCGTCGACCGGCTCCTGGAGCACCCGGACATCACCGCCGTCTCCTTCGTCGGCTCCACGCCCATCGCCAAGTACATCCAGATCAAGGGCATCGAGCACGGCAAGCGCGTGCAGGCCCTCGGCGGCGCCAAGAACCACATGCTGGTCCTGCCCGACGCCGACCTGGACTTCGCCGCCGACCAGGCCATCAGCGCCGCGTACGGCTCGGCCGGCGAGCGCTGCATGGCCGTCTCGGTCGTCGTCGCCGTCGGCGGCACCGGGGACGAACTGGTCGAGAAGATCGCCGAGCGGGCCAAGGGCCTGAAGATCGGCCCCGGCAACGACCCCACCAGCGAGATGGGCCCGCTCATCACCCGCGAGCACCGCGACAAGGTCGCCTCGTACGTGGCGGGCGCCGCCGCCCAGGGCGCCGAGGTCGTCGTGGACGGCACCGGCCTCACCGTGCCCGGGCACGAGGACGGCTTCTTCCTCGGCGTCTCGCTCCTCGACAAGGTGCCGGTCACCGCGGACGCCTACCGGGACGAGATCTTCGGCCCGGTGCTGTGCGTGGTCCGCGCCGAGACCTACGACGAGGGCATCGCGCTGATCAACGCCTCCCGCTGGGGCAACGGCACCGCGATCTTCACCCGGGACGGCGGCGCCGCCCGCCGCTTCCAGCTGGAGGTCCAGGCCGGCATGGTCGGCGTCAACGTGCCGATCCCCGTCCCCGTCGGCTACCACTCCTTCGGCGGCTGGAAGGACTCCCTCTTCGGCGGCCACCACATCTACGGCAACGACGGCGTCGCCTTCTACACCCAGGGCAAGGTCATCACCACCCGCTGGCCCGACCCGGCCGACAGCGGCGGCATCAACCTCGGCTTCCCGAGCCATTCCTGACGCTCCGACGGAGCCACCCGCGCACGTACATCCGAAGGAAGGGGCACGAGTGGCAGAGACCGGCACCACACGTCCGGCCACGGCCGGGGCCTTCGACCGGCTGGAGGTCGCCCTGGACCGGGGCAGCCCGATCCCGCTCTACTACCAGCTCGCCCAGCAGCTGGAGTCGGCGATCGAGCACGGGGCGCTCGCCCCGGGCGACCTGCTGGGC
Organism: Streptomyces sp. NPDC127119; assembly: GCF_042677425.1. Lineage (NCBI taxonomy): Bacteria > Bacillati > Actinomycetota > Actinomycetes > Kitasatosporales > Streptomycetaceae > Streptomyces > Streptomyces sp. NPDC127119. Next base: position 10,878 of record NZ_JBHXTO010000173.1, read on the forward strand.
AACGAGGTGGACATCGCCGCCCGGCTCGGCCTGTCCCGGCCCACCGTCCGCCAGGCGATCCAGTCACTGGTGGACAAGGGCCTGCTGGTACGCCGCCGGGGCATCGGCACCCAGGTGGTGCACAGCCAGGTCAGACGCTCACTGGAACTGAGCAGCCTGTACGACGACCTGGCCGCCGCCGGACAGAGCCCCGGCACCCGGGTGCTGCGCAACGAGATCGAGTCGGCCTCGGCGGAGGTCGCCGCGGCCCTCGGCATCCCCGAGGGCCGGGACGTCATCGTGCTGGAGCGGCTGCGCACCACCCACGGCGAACCTGTGGCCCACCTCCGCAACCATCTGCCCGCCACCCTCCTCGACCTCGACACCGGGAGACTTGAGGCGACCGGCCTCTACCGGCTGATGAAGTCCGCGGGCATCACCCTGCACAGCGCCCACCAGACCGTGGGCGCCCGGAGCGCCACCGCGGAGGAGGGCGCGCTGCTCCACGAACCGGCGGGAGCCGCCCTGCTCACCATGCGCCGCACGGCCTACGACGACACCGGGCGGGCCGTGGAGTACGGGACCCACGTCTACCGGGCGGCCCGCTACACCTTCGACTTCCAGTTGCTCGTGCGCCCCTGATCGGGTGCGTTCGCCGGGCTCACCGGCCCTCTGCGGCGGTACGTTGGGCCTGTGCGGCGCGCGTGCACCGGGCGCGGCGCACGGGAAGACCACTCCCAGCGACGGAGAGGGTCAGGGTGTCGACGAGCGAGGAGAGCGGCGTGGCGGCGCGTCGGTTCGACGTGGCGGACGCCGCGGTGGTGCTGCTGGACGCCCGCGTGACGGTGTCCGGCTGGACCGCGGACGCCGAGCGGCTGTTCGGCCACCGCAGCGCCGAGGCCGTGGGCCGTCCCGTCGCGGACCTGCTGATGCCCGAGGACGCCGCGCGCCTGCCCGCCCTGGCCCGCCGCTGCGTGCGGGACGGCCGCTGGACCGGACTCCTCGCGGTGCGCCACCGCGACGGCCGGCCGGTCGTCGCCACCGTACGGGTGCTGCCCGCCGTGGAGGCCGCGGACGGCCCGCCCCGCTGGGTGGCCCTGGCCGCCGACACCGCGGGCACCCCGGGCTGGGGCATGAGCCGCGGGGTACTGGAGCGGATGGCCGCCCACTCGCCGATCGGCATCGCCATCGTCGACACCGACCTGCGGTTCGTCTGGTCGAACACCGCCCTGGAGCAGTTCGGCGGCGGACCCGGGCGCGAGCGCATCGGCAAACGGCTCGCCGACATACAGCCCGGCCTCGACGCCGCCGCCCTGGAAGGGGTCATGCGCCAGGTCCTGGAGAGCGGCGAGACCGTCGCGGGCTACGAACACGTCGGCACGGTCCGCTCGGCACCGCACCGGCAGACCGCCCACGCCATGTCCTTCACCCGGCTCGACGACGACCAGGGCACCCCGCTCGGCGTGTACTACACCGTCGTGGACGTCACCGAGCGCTACCGGGCCCGCGAACGCCTCACCCTCCTGGACCGGGCGGGCAAGAGCATCGGCCGCACCCTCGACGTCACCCGCACCGCCCAGGAACTCGCCGACCTCGCGGTACCGGGACTCGCCGACCTCGTCACCGTCGACCTGCTGGAGACCGTCCTCGAAGGCGGTGAGCCGGCGACCGGACCGACGGGCGGGCCCCTGGACGGGCCGGACGCGGTCCCCCTGCGCCGGGCCGGCCACCGGTCGGTCGACGAAGACGGCCCGGAGGCCGGCGCCGGGATCGGCGAGGTGGCCCGGTACCGCGCCGACTCACCCCCGATCGCCGCCCTGACCGGCGGCAGGTCCTGGATCGAGGAGCGCCTCGACCCCCTGTCCGGGACGTGGACCGCCGACCCGCCCCGGGGCGGGGCCGCCGCCTTCACCGGCCCCGGACCGCACACCGCGATGATCGTGCCCGTCCGGGCCCGCGGCACCACGCTCGGCATCACCACGTTCTTCCGCGACCGCCGCAAGGAGCCCTTCGACCACGACGACCTGGGCCTTGCGGAGGAGTTCGTGGCCCGCGCCGCGCTGTGCCTCGACAACGCCCGCCGCTACACCCGCGAACGCGACGCGGCACTGGTCCTGCAACGCCATCTGCTGCCGCACCGGCTGCCCGAACAGGACGCGATGGAGGTCGCCGCCTGCTACCGGCCGGCCGACGAGCTGACGGGCCTCGGCGGGGACTGGTTCGACGTCATCCCGCTGTCGGGCGCCCGGGTCGCGCTCGTGGTGGGGGACGTCGTCGGGCACGGTATCGAGGCCGCCGCCGCCATGGGGCGGCTGCGTGCCGCCGTCCAGACCCTCGCCGACCTGGACCTGCCGCCCGAGGAGGTGCTGGCCCACCTCGACGACCTGGTCGGCCGGGCCGGACAGGAGAACGACCCCGGGACGGCACCCCGCGCCGACGGCGTCCGCGCGAAAGGTGCCAGCTGCCTCTACGCCGTGTACGACCCGGTCGGCGGCCGGCTGTCGATGGCCGCCGCGGGCCACGGCCTGCCCGCCGTCGTCGCCCCGGACGGCACGGTGGACTTCCCCGAACTGCCGCAGGGGCCCGAACTGGGCGTCGGCGGACCGCCCTTCGAGTCCGTCGAGCTGCGGCTCGCGGAAGGCAGCGTGCTCACCCTGGGCACCGACGGCCTGCTCGCCGCCGAGGGGCCCGCGGACCGGCGGGACGCCGCCGCCGACCGGGAACGGCTGCGCCGTGTGCTCGGACAGCCCGCTCCCGACCTCGACGAACGCTGTCTGGCCGTGGTGAACGCCCTGGTCCCGGTCCGCCCGCCGGACGACGTGGTGCTGCTGATGGCCCGCGCCCGCCGTCTGCCGGCGGACCGGACGGTGTCCTGGGAGCTGCCCGGTGACCCGGCCTCGGTCGCCGAGGTCCGCAAGCGCACCTCGCGGCAGCTGTGCGAATGGGGTCTCGACGAGCTGACCTTCACGACCGAACTCGTCGTCAGCGAGCTGTTCACCAACGCGATCCGGCACGCGGACGGCCCCATCAGACTGCGGCTGATCATGTCGAGGACCCTGTTCTGCGAGGTGTGGGACGCCAGCCCCACGGCTCCGCACCTGCGCCATCCGAAGACGACCGACGAGGGCGGCCGGGGTCTCTTCCTGGTCTCCCAGTGCACCCAGCGCTGGGGGACCCGCTACACCCAGGACGGCAAGATCATCTGGACGGAGCAGTCCCTGGCCGGCCCGACGTTCTGACCGACCGGTGCGGTCATATTTTCTGCTGTGACGGTGGCGCCTACCGCTGCGACAAGTCGCTTTTGTCGCATAGTGCGTCCGGAGGGCGAACCAGCACGGCCGCCCGCGCGCCCCGCGGTTCACCTCCTCGTGCCCGCACCCAACGAGGAGTGACGCCTCATGTCCGACCCTGTCTCCCGGCGGCCCGTGTCCCGGCGGTCCGTCCTGCGCCTGCTGGGCGGCGCGACCGCCGTGGCCCTCGCCGCGACCACCGGAAGCCCCGCGTCCGCCCGGGCGGCCGTACGGGAACCGGCCGCGGGCCCCCGCGTCGAGGGCCTGCTCGCCCGGCTCACCCTGGACGAGAAGATCTCCCTGCTGCACGGCGCCACCGACCCGAAGGCCCTCGGCCAGGCCGGCTACGTACCCGGCGTGGCGCGGCTCGGCATCCCGCCCCTGCGCCTCGCCGACGGCCCCGCCGGAGTCCGCGTCAAGCAGCGCGCCACCGCCCTGCCCGCACCCGTCCTGCTCGCCTCCGCCTTCGACCCCGATCTCGCCCGCCGCTACGGCCGGGTCATCGGCCACGAAGGCCGCGCACTGGGCCAGGACGTACTGCTCTCCCCGATGGTCAACCTCGTCCGCACCCCGTACGCGGGCCGCAACTTCGAGACCTTCAGCGAGGACCCGCTGCTCTCCGCCGACCTCGTCGCCGAGGAGATCAAGGGCATCCAGGGCGAAGGGCTCATCGCGACCGTCAAGCACTACGCGATGAACAACCAGGAGAAGGACCGCGAGACCGTCGACGTCCGGGTCGACGAGCAGACCCTCAACGAGGTCGAACTGCGCGGCTTCGAGGCCGCCGTCGGCGCCGGCGCCTGCGCCGCCATGGGCGCCTACAACAAGGTCAACGGCGTCTACGCCTGCGAGAACAAGGAACTCCTCACCGGGATCCTGCGCGACCGCTGGGGCTTCGAGGGCTGGGTGATGACCGACTGGTACGCCGCCCACAGCACCGTCGCCTCGCTCACCGCGGGCCTCGACATGGAGATGCCGAACAGCAGGTACTTCGGGGCCGCCCTGAAGACCGCGGTCCAGGACGGCAGCGTCTCCGAGGAGTACGTCGACCGGTCCGTACGCCGCATCCTCACCGCGATGGACGACTTCGGCCTCCTCGACGGCAGCGCCCCGCCCCGCCCGCGCCGCGACCCCGCGGCGGGCGCGGCCGTCGCCCTGGAGGTCGCCAAGGCGGGCGCCACCCTCCTGCACAACAAGAACGCCGCCCTGCCCCTCACCGGCGGGGCCGCCCGCAGCATCGCCGTCGTCGGCCCCACCGGCTCCCTCCCGTTCGTCAGCGGCGGCGGCAGCGCCCACGTGGTCCCCGACCGGGCCGACAGCCCCCTGGAAGCCATCAAGTCCCGCGCGGGCAAGGGCGCCCGGGTCTCGTACGCGCTCGGCGAGGACCTCTTCGGCAGACCCCTGCCGAAGAACTCCCTCTCGGCGGGCATCACCCCCGAAGCCCAGTACATCGACGCCGGGAAGACCTGGACGTACGACGGGACACTCACCGTCGAGGACGCCGACGAGTGGACCTTCGTCATCCACTACTCCGGTACGCGGCCCCAGGTGCTCCTGGACGGAACGGAACTCTTCCCCGTCGTGGCCGGGCTCGCCGAGCAGTTCGCCGGCGGCCTCGTGTCGGCCGCCCCCGACGGCCTGGCGGTACGGCGCAAGACACTCGACCTCACTCCTGGCCGGCACCGGATCGAGATCACCGCGAAGGGCGGGGACGCGGGGCAGACGTTCAGGCTGCGGCGCGTCACCGGTGCGACCCGCGGCCAGGACGTGGCCGAGGCCGTACGGGCCGCGTCCGCCGCGCACAGCGTCGTCCTCTTCGCCTACGAGGACGCCACCGAGAACCAGGACCGCACGACCCTCGCGCTCCCGGGCCACCAGCCGGGCCTGATCGAGGCGGTGACCGCGGCCAACCCGCGCACCACCGTCGTCCTCAACACCTCCTCCTCGACCGCGATGCCCTGGCTGGAGCGCACCGCCGCCGTGCTGCAGATGTACTACCCCGGCCAGGAGGGCGCGGCGGCCACCGCGGCCGTCCTGTTCGGCGACTGCGACCCCGGCGGACGGCTCACCCAGTCCTTCCCCGCCGACGACGAGAGCCACCCGGTCGCCGGCGAACCGCGCCGCTACCCGGGCGTCAGCGGCGTCGAGGAGTACTCCGAGGGCATCCACGCCGGCTACCGCTGGTACGACGCCAAGGGCGTACGGCCGCTGTTCCCGTTCGGGCACGGACTCTCGTACACCTCCTTCGCCTACGAGGACCTGGCGGTGGAACGCACCGGGGACGGGCTGGACGTCGCCTTCACCGTGCGCAACACCGGGCGGCGGGACGGCGTCGACATCCCGCAGGTCTACGTGGGGCCCTCGCCCGACCTGCGCGTCGAGCGCGCCGTACGCGTCCTGAGCGGCTACCGACGGCTCCGGCTGACGGCGGGGGAGTCACGCAGGATCACCGTGCGCGTCGACGAACGCACCCTGTCCTCGTGGGACCCGCGGCGGTCCGGCTGGGTGCTCGGCACCGGGCGGCGGACCGTATGGATCGGGGCCTCCTCGCGTGACCTGCGGCTCCGTACGACAGTGGCCGTGTGAGAGCCCGGCGGGCCGTCGGACAGGGGGCGTGAACCGGTAGGCTTCCCGGCGTGCGCGCGACCGAGCGCACGCCGGGCCCGGCCCGGACCGCGGTGATGGGGAGGAACCGGCGTTGCACGTCCAGGAATGGCTAGAGACCGTGCCTGCGGTCAGCATCTACGCGCTGGTGGGCCTGGTCATCGGCCTGGAGAGCCTGGGCATCCCGCTGCCGGGCGAGATCATCCTCGTCTCCTCGGCGCTGCTCGCCTCCCAGCACGGTGACATCAACCCCTTCATCCTCGGCGCCTGCGCGACGGCCGGCGCGATCATCGGTGACTCCATCGGCTACGCCATCGGCCGCAAGGGCGGGCGCCCGCTGCTGGCCTGGCTCGGCGCGAAATTCCCCAAGCACTTCGGCGAGGGCCATATCGCCACCGCCGAGCGGTCCTTCGAGAAGTGGGGCATGTGGGCCGTCTTCTTCGGCCGCTTCATCGCCCTGCTGCGCATCTTCGCGGGGCCGCTCGCGGGCGTACTGCGCATGCCGTACTGGAAGTTCCTCATCGCCAACGTCCTCGGTGGCATCATCTGGGCGGGCGGCACCACGGCGGTCATCTACTACGTCGGCGTGGTGGCCGAATCCTGGCTCAAGCGCTTCTCCTGGCTGGGCCTGGTCCTCGCCGTCCTCATCGGCGCGACCTCCATGCTGATCATGAAGCGCAAGGCGAAGAAGATGACGGCGGAGTCCGAAACGACTCCGTCGGACCCGATCCCGGCAACCGACTGACGGTTTGTGAAAGGCGGGCGCAGCCCTGCCTTTCAGGGGCGCGAGGAACTGCGCGCCCGGCCACAGCGAACCCGCACCCGACGTACGGTCCCCAGGGCTCCGGTTGTTCACTGCGGGCCGGTGGGGGCGGGCCGCGCAGTTCCCCGCGCCCCTAAAGGGGCCCACCCGCGTCGGCGTGCCGTTATGGCTACGCCGGTACGACGTCGCACACCCCAAACTCA
>NZ_JBHXTO010000174.1:0-17438 GCF_042677425.1 Streptomyces sp. NPDC127119
CGTCCGGACGTACGGCCCGTCGCCCCGCGCGGCCCAGCGGCTCCCGAACCGGCTCATGGGGACTGCGGTGCGGCGCTGACGTGCGTGACGCGCGAGGCGTGGTGCACGGTGGGTCCTGCGGATACGGCGGATAAAGCGAATACAGCGGTACTTCGGGGACTGCGGTCGTGCGGTGTCGCGGTGCTCCGTCGTGTCGGTGGATCCGTGCCGTGGACCGGTGACTCAGTGGGCCACGGCGCGTGCCATCGAACTGCGGTGCGGTTGCATCGGGACGCCCCTGGCGGGCTCCGGTGCGGGCCTGGCTCCGGGGGCGGCCTGACGGCCGGTCGGTGCCGGACTGCGGCGTGGCTGTGCGGCCACTCCGTTCTGGACGTCCATCACGGCGTGCGCCACGAGTCCGCCCATGGGGTCGTGCCTGATCAGGTCCCGGAGTCGGGAGCGCGACGAACGCCCTTCGTTCCCCGGGTAGAGGTGCTTGCCCAGGCCCACGGCATGCGCCAGTGCGGCCAGAGCGGCGGTCCGCGGGTCCGGCGGGACGCCGGTGCGGATCGCGCTGTCCAGCCGGGCCCTGATCTCCCGGCTGATCTCCGTGTCCGTCGCTTGGTAGCGAGTCGTCGGAAGCACCCCGCACATCTGGCCCGCCACGGCATGGACCATGCCGCATCGCTCCAGATGCGAGAGATATGTCTGGCGCAACCCCAGTCGGGGTCCGCCGATCCAGTTCACAGCGCGTACTGGAGCACCCCGCCTGCGGAGTAGTTCCAGCGCACAGTCCAAGGTCGGATCTCCGGTCGGCCGTGGTGCCACCACGGCGATACGATCCCCGTCTGGGGCTATCCGTCCGGCCAGCGCCAGCTCCACTAGCTGTGCTCCGGCCAGACCGAGGTCGAGCGACTGCGGCTGTGCGGTGGTACCCGTGGTCGGGTCCAACGCCAGCAGCAGAAGCTCCTCCGGAAGTGTTCTGCGGCTCCTGCCCATCCATGCCTCCCCGCGTGGATGAATGACAGGGTGACCCCTCTCACATTGGTCTGTCGAGAGCACGTGACCGGTTCGTAGTGGAACCAGTAGATATGTCGTTCTCGTCTACCGCAGGGGTCAATCCCTCACACAGGACACTGGTAGATGGTTCGGACACGGGTGTCCGGGCCGCGTGTGCACTGTTTAACGGGTTCATGGTTCGGTTGGGCGCACGGTGTGTGGCGCACGGAGGAGGCATCGGTGGCGGGCGAGTCCCCCGACAGGTCGAAGCAGCACGAGTCGTCGGCAGAACCGACGTCGGGGAGCAGGGTTCCGGTTCCGGATCCGCGGCTGGCGGTCGCGCGGGAGACCGTGACGGCGGCTGCCCGGGCGGACACGGCGACGGCGGTGTTCTCGACGAAGCGCTCCGCGGACTCGACGGGTTCCGCGGGTTCCGCGGACGCGGAGGAGTCGGCGGAACCGGCTGCCGGGAGTTCCCTGGGGAGTGACGGTTCTGCGGAGCCGGAGAAATCCGCGGAGGGTGCCGGGAAGGGCACCGGAGGCGGCGACGCGCGCCTCCGGTCCGCCGTGGCGGCCCAGGCCGCCACGGCGGACGAGGAGGCGCCTGAGGGCGCTCCTGCGGATTCGGCTGCGCCGGGCGCGGGATCGGCTGCGCCGGGCGCGGACGAGGGCGCGAGCGGGGGTGACGGCGGCGACGCCGACGCTCGTGCCGACGGTGATGGCGCCGACGGTGATGGCGTGGAGCCGGAGGCGTCGGGTGCGGGGTCGGACGTGACCGGGGGAGCCCCGGACGACGGCTCCGGCCGGGATGCCGATTCCGACTCCGACGCGGACGCCGACTCGGACGCCGGTTCCGGCTCCGGCGAAGCGGGCTCGGGCGCCGGTACGGGTGCGGCTGCGGGCCCGGACTCCAAGCCGGAGGCCGGGGCCTCGGACGAGGTCGCGGGCGAGGCGAAGAGCGGGTCGGAGGGTGTCGCTCCGGCGGACGCTCCGGCCGAGCGCGCTGTTCCGCGGGCCGACTCCGCTGCGGACGCCGACGCCCCGCCGAGCAGCGGAACCGCTGCCTCCGGGGAGAGCGCGGGGAACGCCGCGGCCGACGGGAGCGCCGTCGGCACGGCCGGTACGAAGGCGGATACGAAGGCCGGCTCGACGGCCGGTTCGAAGCCCGATGCCAAGCGCACGGCGGACGACCCGGAGGCGGAAGCCCCCGCGGCGAAGCCGCCCGTGGGCGCAACTCCCGCCGCTGACGCGGACTCCGCGTCAGAGCCGGCCTCCAGTCCCGACGCGGACTCCGGTCCCGAGTCCGCGGCGAAGTCGGACTCCGTCGCGAAGCCGGATGTGGCGGATGTGGCGGCGAAGTCGGGCTCCGTCGGGACGTCGGGTCGCACGGCGAAGCCGGACTCCGCCACCGACGCGGGTCCCGCTGCTCCCGCCGCGAAGTCGGGCTCCGCGTCCGACGAGGGCGAGCCCGAGCCCCCGGTCGACCAGGCCACCGCGATCTTCAAGCGGCCCCCGGCGGTGGATCAGCCCACGACCATGCTCAAGCTGGGCGGCGCCAAGCCGGACGCCGGAGCAGGCAAGACGGCCGGACCCGGCAAGACTGCCGAGCCTGGCAAGACGACCGAACCGGGCAAGACTGTCGAGTCGGACAAGGGTGCTGCCTCGAAGGCCGTGGCCGATGACAAGTCGGCCGCCGGGTCCGGGGCCGAAGCGGCGGCGGCGTCCAAGGCCGAGGCCCCGCCCGAGCGCACCAGCAAGTTCGTCGCGCTCAAGCCGCTCGACGAGCCCGCTCCGACGAAGGCGAGGCCCGCCGTCCCGCCGCCGGGGCCCTCCGTCTCGCCCTCGGCAGCGCCGGCCGGTGCCGCCCCACAGGTCGGCCCCGAGCGGACGACCCAGCAGCCCCTCCCGCCGAGGCCCCCGCTGGACCTGCTGGCGGAGCTGACGAACACCCCGCCGCCCCGCCAGACCCCGGTCCGTACCCTCGTGCGCCGGGTCAAGATCTGGACACCCCTGGTGCTCCTGCTGGCCGTGGTGTTTGCAGTCGTACAGGCCGTACGTCCGCTGCCGTCCCCCACCCTCGCGCTGACCGCCGACGAGACCTACGCCTTCAAGGGCAACAAGGTCTCCCTGCCGTGGCCCGAGGAGGGCCAGGGCTGGATGGACGTCAACGGCATCGGCACGGTCGACTCGTTCGGGGAGCAGAAACCCGTCGCGATCGGCTCGGTCGCCAAGGCCATGACGGCGTACGTGATCCTCAAGGAGCACCCGCTGAAGGCCGGCGCGGACGGCGCGAAGATCCCCGTCGACAAGAAGGCGGAGACGGAGGGCGGCTTCGACGCGCAGGGCGAGTCGACGCTCAACACCGTCAAGGAGGGCGACAGCCTCACAGAGAAGGACGCCATCGCGGCCATCATGATCCCGTCCGCGAACAACATCGCGCGGCTGCTGGCGCGTTGGGACGCGGGGTCCGAGGCGAAGTTCGTCGAGAAGATGAACGCCGCCGCCAAGGAACTGGGCATGAAGAACACGAAGTACACCGACCCCTCGGGTCTGAAGGAGACCACCGTCTCCACCGCCGAGGACCAGGTGAAGCTCGGCAACGAGCTGGTGGACATCAAGGCGCTGGTCGACATCACCAAGCTGCCGACCTGGGTGGACCCGTCCGGCAAGAAGTGGGACAACTACAACCGCCTCGTGCCGTACAACAACGCCATCGGCATCAAGACCGGCTCCACCACCAAGGCCGGCGGCAACCTGCTCTTCGCCGCCACGCAGGAGGTCGGCGGTGAGAACGTCATCGTCGTCGGCGCGATCCTCGGCCAGCACACGCCGCCGATCATCGACACGGTCAACGCGGTCAGCAAGGAGGCGATGATCGCCGCCCAGGACGCGCTGACCTCGCAGAAGATCCTCAAGAAGGGTGACGTCGTCGGATACGTGGACGACGGGCTCGGCGGTCAGGTCCCGGTCGTCGCCACGAAGGACGTCTCCGCGGTGGGCTGGGCCGGACAGACGGTCAAGCTGAAGCTGGACGAGGGCGGCACGGCCATCCCGCACGAGGCGAAGGCGGGAACCAAGGTCGGCTCGCTGAGCGTCGGTGACGGTACGGGTGACGCGGTCGAGGTTCCGGTCGCGCTCCAGTCGGATCTCAGCGAACCGGGATTCGGCGCCAAGCTGACCCGGGTCGCCTGACGCGACGTACGTCCTCACGGGGACGTACGCCCGCAAAGAGCGGAAGAACCGACAAGCAGAAGAACCGACCGCACCCCGCCCGCGGAGCACCACCCAGGAGCTCCGCGGCGGGGTGCGTGCTAGCGTCGCCAGGATGGGGCAAGGCCGCCCGCCGCGGGGCCCGGCCGAGAGTGGAACAACGGGACACGGGAGTGCCAGCACGTGGCGACAGCGGAGCCGACGCATGCCGACGACGCCGAGCCGGGCCGAGAGGCCGGCCCGCGAATAAGCGTGCGCACGCGGCACGTCGATCCCCCCGGCAACGCGACCGGCCCGCCGCCCGGCAGGGCCGAGATCCCGGGCATGGCGGACAGCCCCGACACGGCGGAGATCCCCGGCAGCGCTGCCGGGGCGCCGCCCGGCGTGACGGAGACCGCCGTCAGCGCTGCAGAACCGTCGCCTGACGCGGCGGAGACCTCCAGCGTGGCGGAGCCCCCCGCCCCGGCCGGAAGCCCCGCCGCCGGACGGGGCAGCAGCCCCGGACAGGGCCAGGGCCGGGTTTCCGATCAGGATCAGGAACCCGGACAGGACGCTGCTTCCGGACCGGCTCCTGTCGCCGAGTCGACCCTTGACCCCGACCCCGACCCCGACTCCCACGCCGAGGCGAACCCTGCCTCCGAGCCGGGCCCCGAGGCCGAGCCGGTTTCCGGCCCCGGACCGAGCGCCGACCTCAAGCCGGCCCCCGAGGCCGACCCGAAGAGCGACACCGACCCGGTCCGCAAGGCCACACCGGGCCGCGGCGCCAAACCGGACCCCGACGCGGATCCGGACGTGGACCCGGATGCCGACCCGGATGCCGATCCGGCCGACGGTGACGGCCCCGGCGCCCGTGGCCGCGAGGGCACCCGACTCCACCGTTTCCTCCGGCACCCCGCGATCCTCGCCACCGCCCTCTCCGGTGTGCTGCACATCATCTGGTTCTTCACGTTCGCGAACAGTGGGGGAGACCTCGCGGCGCAGGACGCGTGGGCGGAGTTCGTGGGGCGCAACCCCGGGTCCGCGTACAACCTCGCCTGGTACGGCGGCATGCACCCGGTGTCGTACAGCGTGGTGTCCCCGTACCTGATGGCCGTGCTCGGTGTGCGGACCACGATGATGATCGCTGGGACGCTCTCCGCCGGACTGCTCATGCTGGTGCTGATGCGCAGCCGGGCCGTCCGCAACCCCGTGGCCGCCGCTGCCGCCGGAGTGTTCGCGCTGCTGTGCAACGCGATCTCGGGCCGCGTGACCTTCGGCCTCGGCATGGTCTTCGCGCTCGGCGCCGCCGCGGTCGTCTTCTGCTGGCCGTACCGCTGGCGCTACAAGCGCTGGGCCAAGGCCCTGTGCGCCGCCCCCCTCGCCGCGGCGGCGACCGCCGCGTCCCCGGTGGCCGGCCTCTTCGTCGGCTTCGTGGCCGTCGCGCTCTTCCTGCAGAAGCGCCGCCCGGGAGCGTGGGCGCTGGGCCTCGCGCCCGCCGCGGTCGTGGGCGTCTCGGCCTGGATGTTCCCCTTCTCCGGTACGCAGCCGATGATGTTCGGTTCGGTCCTGCTGCCGTTCGCGACCGCCGCCTGCGCCTTCCTCCTCGTCCCCAAGGAGTGGAAGACGGTCCGGATCACGTCGGCGGTGTACGGCCTGGCCGTCGTCCTCGTCTGGCTGATCAACTCGCAGATCGGCTCCAACATCAGCCGGCTGCCGATGCTGCTGGGCGGGGTCACGCTGATCGCCGCGCTGCCCTTCACGGTGCCGCGCTCACGCAAGTGGTACGCGATCCTGCTGGCCTTCGTGACCGTGAACGGCTGGATCGCCTTCAAGGCCGTCGACGACATCGTGCACACCACGCCCGCCGCGTCCTGGGCCCGCGAACTGGCCCCCCTCGTCAACCAGCTCCAGGTGGCCGGCGCCGAGAAGGGCCGCGTCGAGGTCGTACCGGCCCGCTCGCACCGCGAGGCGTCCGCCCTCGCCCCGTACGTCAACCTCGCCCGCGGCTGGAACCGGCAGGCGGACATGGAGCGCAACCCCCTCTTCTACGACGACACCCTCAACTCCGCGAACTACCACGAGTGGCTGCAGCGCTGGGCCGTCCACTACGTCGTCGTACCCAAGGGCGAGCCCGACGGTGACGGCGGCGAACGCGAGCGCGAACTGGTCCAGCGCGGGATGCCGTACCTGAAGCAGGTCTGGGGCGACGCCAACTGGCAGCTCTTCGAGGTCACCGACCCCATGCCGATGGCCGACCCGCCCGCGGTCGTCGACCGTGCCGAGCAGGGGGAGCTGACCCTGGAGGTGAAGCGGGCGGGCCGCGTGCTCATCCGGATCCCGTACTCGCCGTGGCTCGGGCTCGTCGACGCGGAGGGCAAGAGCGTCAAGCCCCCGCAGGAGACCGAGGAGTCCAAGCAGCGGGAGGACGGGGCGCCGAAGACGTACGACAACGTCAACGGCTGCCTGATGGAGACGGAGGAGGACGCCCAGGGCGACCAGTGGACGGAACTGCTGGCGCCCAGGGCCGGCACGTACCGTCTCGCGGCGCCCTATCAGCTGCCCCGGGGCACGGGATGCCCCGAGGAGCTGCGGGAAGAGGTCCGCGGCAGCGAGGAGTAGCGCGCGCCACCGGGCCGCCGGGGAGGCCGGGTGGGTGCCGCGCTCGGCCGATGCGGGCCCGCGCCTCAGCCGTGAGGGACCGGCGTTCAGCCGATGTGGGCCTCGACCGCGGCCACGAGCTCCGCGGACTCCGGCTCGGTCTGCGGCGAGAAGCGGGCGACCACCGCGCCGTCCCGGCCGATGAGGAACTTCTCGAAGTTCCAGCGGATGTCGCCGCTGTGCCCCTCGCCGTCCGCGAAACCGGTGAGCCGCTGGTAGAGGGTGTGGCGCGCGTCGCCGTTCACGTCGACCTTCTCGGTCATCGGGAAGGTCACGCCGTACGTCGCCGAGCAGAACTCCGCGATCTCCTCGGACGAGCCGGGCTCCTGGCCCATGAACTGGTTGCACGGCACTCCGAGCACGGTGAAGCCCTGTGCCGCGTACCGCTCCTGCAGCCGCTCCAGACCCGCGTACTGCGGGGTGAGGCCGCACTTGGACGCCACGTTGACGATGAGCACGGCCCGGCCCTTGTACTGGCCGAGATCGGCGGACCCGCCCTGCAGCGCATCGATGTCGACGTCGAGAGCGGACGCGCCGGAGGCGGCGGAGGAGGCGGAGGCGTTGTCAGTAGTCATGAGCGGATGCTAACTCCGCTCCGCCGGAGCCGGATCGGCACCCTGCGCCCCGCGCCCCGAGCTCCCCGGGTTCTGGGCCCCGACGAGCACATCGCCCTCGGGCGTCCGGAAGTAGAGGACCGACCGCCCCGAGCGCCGCCGCCCCACCAGGCGCGCGTCGAGCAGCAGTCTCAGATGGCGCCCGACGGAACCGAGTCCCTGCCCGGTGACGGCGACCAGCTGGCTCGTACTCATGGGGGACCCGAGCAGGACGAGCACGCGGGCCCGAGCGCCGCCGAGCAGCCGGGAGAGGCTGTCCGGAACGGCGACGGGGGAGGGCGCGGACCCCTGCGAGGACGCGGACCCCTGCGCGCACGCGGACCCCTGCTGACCGGTCTCCGCCAGCACGCCCGAGCAGGGGTACACGACCCCGTACCGGCGCGGTCGGTCCGTGTCGGGGTGCGGGTGCTCCCGGGGCTCCTCCCACGACACCCACCCGTGCCGCTGCGGAGTCACCGGTACGAAGACGATCCGGGCGCCCGAGATCTCGCGGGGCGGGTACTCGTGCAGATTGACCTGCAGCCGGTTCTCGCCGAGCCAGCGCATCCCCGGCCGCATCGCCCCGAGTGCCGCCGCCCAGCCCTCCTGGCTCAGCCGCGCGGTGCGGGCCACGACATCCGCTTCGAGCACGAGCCGACGCCGGTGCCAGTCGGGGCGTACGGCCTCGGTCCAGACGCGGGCGAGCAGGTCGGCGGCACGGTCGGGAAGGTCGTCGCGGTCCCGGAGGAGCGAGGGGAGCGGACCGCGCAGGGCGACGGCGAGATGGGCTCGGGCGGCCTCGGGGGAGGCCTCGCGCACCCGGGCGACCTCCGTGGCGAAGTCCTCGTCGCCGCGCGGGGTGGGTGTGAGGAAGTCGGCGATCCACTCGCGTCCGAACCCGGCCCGGACGAGGGCTGCGGTGACGGGATCGGACGCCAACCACCTCTCGTAGGACGGCAGATGGGAGTCCAGCCAGAGCCGTTCACCGGGATGCGCGGCGCTCCGGGTGTGCAGCGCCTTCAGACAGGCGAAGGTCTCGGCGAGCGGCGAGAGCACGAAACGGCTGCCGGCGAGGGTGTCGGCACTGACCTGCCACCAGCCCATTTCCGCCCCCCGGTTCATGGTCGTTTCGCACAGACGCGAAACACTAACGGTCGTCCCGGCGGGGGCCCGAAACTCCGGCGCATGCCAACGACGTACCGGTCCCTCTTCCGCACCCCGGAGTTCACACCCCTCTTCCTGGCCTCCTCGGCGCAGGTGGCGGCGCAGACGATGAGCGGACTCGCGCTCGGCACGCTGGTCTACCGGGCCACGGACTCACCCCTCCTGTCGGCCCTGAGCATGTTCGGGCCCTCGCTCGCCCAGGTCCTCGGCGCGACCACGCTCCTGTCGGCGGCCGACCGGCTGCCACCGCGCGCCACGATGACGGGCACGGCACTGGCGTTCGCGGCGGGTACGGCACTCCTGGCGCTCCCCGCCCCCCTCTGGACGGTCTTCGCGCTGATCCTCACCCTCGGCCTGGTGGCCTCCCTCGGCGGAGGCGTCCGCTGGGGCCTGCTGAACGAGATCCTGCCCAACGACGCGTACATCGTGGGGCGTTCGGTCTTCAACATGGCGAACGGCATCACACAGATCACGGGATACGCCACCGGAGGCGTCCTCATCACGCTCCTGTCCCCGCGCGGCACCCTGCTCACGGCGGCGGCCCTGTACGCGACGGCCGCGGTGATCACCCGCTGCGCCCTGACCGCCCGCCCACCGAGAGCGAAGGGCCGCCCGTCGGTCCGCGCGACCCGGCACACGAACAGAACCCTGCTCGCCCCGCCCTCCCGCCGCCACCTCTACCTGGCGCTCTGGATCCCCAACGGCCTGATCGTCGGCTGCGAGTCCCTCTACGTCCCGTACGCTCCCGAGCACGCGGGCCTGCTCTTCGCGTGCGCGGCGCTGGGCATGCTGGCCGGGGACGTGGCGGTGGCCCGCCTCGCCGGACCGGCCCTGCGCCCCCGCTTGGGCGTACCGCTGCTCCTGCTGCTGGCGGCCCCGTATCTCCTCTTCGCCCTGCACCCGCGTCCGTCCCTGGCCGCGGTGCTCGCCGCGCTGGCCTCCGTCGGCTTCGGCGCGAGCCTTCTCCAGCAGGAACGCCTCATGGCCGTGACCCCGCCCGAACTGGCTGGCCACGCGCTGGGATTGCACTCGTCCGGGATGCTGGCGATGCAGGGCGTGGGCGCGGCGCTCGCGGGCACGGCGGCCCAACTGACGTCACCGGCAACGGCGATGGCGGCGACGGCGGCCGTATCGATCACGGTCACGCTGACACTGGCGCGAGGCCTGAGCCCCGTACCGCCGCCGCCCCCGCCGTCGCCGCTGTCCCCCTCGCCCACCGGCGCGCCTATCGAGCGACGAACTGGGTGAGTATCGCCTGGACTTCGTAGATGTCGACGCCCTTGGTGAAGGTCTTCTCGATGGGCGTGGGCGTACCGGAGATCCAGATCTTCAGCTCGGCGTCGAGGTCGAAGGTTCCGGCGGTCTCGACGGCGAAGTGCGTGATGCTGCGGTACGGAACGGAGTGGTACTCCGTCTTCTTACCGGTGATGCCCTGCTTGTCGACCAGGATGAGTCGGCGATCGGTGAAGAGGATGGTGTCGCGGATCAACTGGAAGGCGGCGTGCACCTGCTCGTTCTGCCCCAGCAGTCGCGCGTAGTCGTTCTGAGCCTTGGCCGGATCGACGGTGTGCGCGTTTCCGAACAGTGCCATGACAAACCCCCATGGGATGCGTGAAGTCCCAAGATCCTCGCACCGTGACCCATTCGGAGCAATGCTCTGTTTCCAGGCTGTCGCAAGGGCGCGACAGCCTGGGAACGCGGCAGCCCGCGCTTTCAGGGTGACGTGTGCGGTGTCAGTTCTTGCTGCCGTCCACGATGACGGGCGTGCCGTTCGCGTCGGTCCCGCACGGGACCGCGTACACGGGGTGGGCCTTCGCGGCTTCCTTGTAGGCCTCCAGGCACTGGTTGTACAGCACCTTGTCGCTCAGCGACTTCTCGATGATCTTGTTGGCGCGGGCGACACCCTCCGCCTCGATCCGCTTGCGCTCCGCCTCCGCCGTGGCCGTACGCGACGCCTCGGTGGCCCGCTCGGTGGCCTGCTCCTGCTGGATCTTCTTGTCGATCTGCTCCTGCAGCTTCTTCGAGGGCCGCACATTGCGCAGATTGACGAAGGTGACGTCGATCCCGCGCGGCGCCAGACGTTCCTTGACGAGGCCGGCGATCTCGGAGCCGATCTGCTCACGCGCGGAGGCGTACCCCTCCTCGCTGGTGTGCTTGGCGAAGACGTTGCGGATGATCTCGCGGCTGTCCGGCAGCACCAGCCGCTCCTCGACGGCCTCCTCGCTGCCCGCCAGCCGGTACAGGCCGACCGCCTTCGCGGGCACCACGGCCCACTTGATGGTGACGTCCGCGTAGAGCACACCGCCCTGCGAGGAACGGACCTCGACCACGTCGTCGTCGTTGAGGTTCAGGTCCACCGGGCGGGTGGAGAAGGACGTGACGTCGGTGAACGGCGACTTGAAGTGCACGCCCGAGGTCAACGGCGTACCCACCTTGCCGAAGGTCACCGGGACGCCGACCTCGTAGGCGCTCACGACATGCACGCAGGCGAAGACGCCGGCCAGCAGCCCCGCCGCGGCACTGAGAGCGGCCCCGAGCCGCCAGCCCGAGGCGCTCCGCTCCCCACCCCGCCCGACAAGAAAGAGCACGACTGCGGCTACGAACAACAGGACGGACAGTACGAACACGGCTTTCCCCCTAGAAACACCTACCCGCGCCCCCCAGGCACGGCGGGGCGCATCGTAGCGAGGCCGGGTGACGGGAGGGGGGTGACTGGATGATCGGAAGGGATCAGAAGAGATCGGGCCGGAAGGGATCGGGTCGGAAGGGATCGGGTCGGATCCGGGGTGGTGGTGCCGGCCGGGTGCGGGTGTCAGCCACCGAACAACGGTGGGTGCGGGCAATGCGCCGCTGCGGTGATGGGCGGCGGGGCCTGGGTTCCGCCATCTGCGGCTTCATGTCGGTACCGTGCCTGGAAAGCGAGGTGTTGAGCCTCGGACGGGACGGTCGGTCCCGCAACGGCGGCGGGGGACTGAGTGAGAGCGCGCATACGCATGGTCAGGACCATCGGCGGGACGTGGTGGGCCGAACTCGCCGCGTACCTGGCC
Organism: Streptomyces sp. NPDC127119; assembly: GCF_042677425.1. Lineage (NCBI taxonomy): Bacteria > Bacillati > Actinomycetota > Actinomycetes > Kitasatosporales > Streptomycetaceae > Streptomyces > Streptomyces sp. NPDC127119. The sequence goes on from NZ_JBHXTO010000174.1 coordinate 11,630, forward strand.
CTCGGGGTACTGGCCGCGACGGCTCTGTGCCTGGCCGCCTCACTTCTCCTGATGGGCCTGCCCCATGGCTGGCAGGCGGCGACGACCTGGTCGTACATCGAGCATCGTTTCGTCTGGCTGGTCAGCCGGCTCGTGCCGGTATCGGTGGTGGCGTACCTCGTCGTGCGTCTACGCCGTCACGCGAGGGAACGCCGGACGCGGAGCGGCTCGCCCACGTCGACTCGTTACCGGGGCCGGCACCTGTGAGTCGCGTTCGGCGGAGTTCGACGGTCTGCGGATGTCGAGAACGTGGCACCGGCTCCGTCCCAGGGATGACACCGGCCACCACCGGCCGCGCGACGCGGAACAAGTCGTAGAAGTCGACCTAGAAATCGACCTAGAAGGAGAAACCAGCATGGCGATTCAGCGGATGGACAACGTCGGCATCGTCGTCGAGGACTTGGACGCCGCCGTCGCGTTCTTCGTGGAACTCGGTATGGAACTGGAGGGCAGGGCGCGGGTCGAGGGCCTCGTCGCCGACCAGTGCACCGGACTCGACGGCGTCCGCTGCGACATCGCGATGGTCCGGACCCCGGACGGCCACAGCCGACTCGAACTGGCGAAGTACCTCAGCCCCGCGGCGACCAGCGCTGGCCCGCGCAACAAGCCGCACAACATCCTGGGCACGCACCGCGTGATGTTCGCCGTCGACGACATCAAGGACACGGTCGCCCGCCTACGCCCCCACGGCGCCGAACTCCTCGGCGAGATCGCCCGGTTCGAGGACAGCTACCTGCTCTGCTACGTCCGCGGCCCGGAGGGCATCATCGTCGGACTGGCGGAGCAACTGGGCTGACGCGGAGGGAACTGGGCTGACGCCGAGGAACCGGGCTGGCAGGGAGCGGGTCAGGGCATGACGGGTCAGGACATGACCTGCGTCTGCCCGATGCTGCTAGTGCTGTCGACCAGAGAGCACGAAGGCCAGCCCGGGAGCCCTCAGCTTGGGAAGCTGCGGGGCTCGGGTGCTTGCGCTGACTCTGGCCCGCGGGTAGGCGCTCAATGATGATGGGGTGGTCCTTCGGGACGCACCCTGGTCGACCGTGATTGCCCGCTCTGAAGGGCACGCGGCGGACAGGCCCGCGAGTCCATCCGTTGCGAGGCGGACCCGCCATGAGGCCACGGCGTGCGTAGCGATGCAATCCGGCGATGCGGGTGAGGAACTGGTGGTGGTCGGCGGCCGAGCGCGAGCAGGTCGTCGAGGCGGCGGGGAACCACGGCGGTTGACGGCAGCACCGCACGCGAGTGGGGAGCAGTGCCCGGACATCGAGTACGCGGTTGTGCCGCCGAGCGACAGGTCTCCGCAGTCGTCAGGACCGCACTCGCGACGAGCATCAGCCGCACCGATGTCATGCCCCACCGATGTCATGGCACACGCCATGCCGCACCGACGTCAGGCCGCAGGTGACAGCTGCTGGTCGCGCGGAGATTTTTCTTGAGTGGCCATAAATCCACCAAAACATACCTCCGCCTGCACCTGGCCTCCTCATCGATTGGTATTAACTTCCGGCGATGCGCAAAAAAATCACTCCGCGTACAGTGCCGGTTGGTCTTTGTAATGCCATGATCAATCGCTGGGTCAGCGCTGTCCCGTCATTGCCGGTGGGTTGGCGGACGGGCGGCATTGAGTGCGGTACAGCGCAAGGCGGAGAGTATTCCCATACTGGGCACATTCGGGCGATGTAGGCAATGTGGCGAGATGCTGTGGCTATCGCCGTGTGCCCCGATGCGGGCTGACGCGGCAACTGGTGGCGCGCTCCCGGTGGGTCATTGCGGAGAATCTGGAAAAAGAGGTATGTCCGGACTCCACGACCGCGCGCGGAGCCATCAAGGGCAATCCCGCCCCCGCGTATCGATCCGGTCATTCTGGTCATCCGCGGCACGCTTGCGGTGTCACAGGCGGCCCATGGCGACGAGTTCTGTAATGCGAGCATCATCGCGCAAGAAAGAGGGATAAGTTGTGAACATGCGTAATCGGGTGGCGGGTTTTTCTGCCGCAACCGCACTGGCCTGCACCTCGCTCACCGCGTGCAGCGGCTGGACCGACGAATCGCCAGGAATTGTTATCGGGATGTCGGACGAAATCCTTTCCACGGACCCGTCTTCCGGTTACGACCCGGGTTCATGGCTACTTTTCAACAACGTCTTCCAGACTCTGCTGAGTTTCCCGAATGGAAGTACGGATCCGCAACCGGAGGCTGCGGAGAGTTGCGCCTTCGAGGGGGCTGGAGTACGGGTTTATCGTTGCGTACTCAAAGATGACCTGAAATTCAGTAACGGTGATCCGCTCACCGCCGAGGATGTCAAGTTCTCCTTCGACCGTGTGCGGCTCATCGATGACGCGGCCGGCCCAGCCATCATGTTCACCATGCTCGACTCCGTTGAGGCACCCGACAGTAAAACTGTAGTGTTCCGCCTCAAAGTTCCTGACGCCACTTTTCCCAGCAAAATAGCGTCTGGCGCCGGTTCCATAGTCAACCACCGTCAGTACGAGGCCAAATCCTTACGCGAGGACGGTCAGGCTTCAGGCTCTGGTCCGTACAAGCTCACATCAATGAGCAAGGACGAGGCCGTCTTCTCCCCGAACGAAAATTATAGAGGCCCCGCCGAGGTGAAGAACGGCGGAGTCACGCTGAAACTCTTCCATTCCGACCAAGCCCGTCTGAGGAAGGGCCTGACGGACCACGACATCGACATTGCCTTCCGGGGCCTGCCCGCGAAGGACCTTGTCGGCCCCGACAGTCTCGCCGATGAGCCGGGAATCCAAATAGTTGAGGGCGACAGTGCTGAGGTCCAACATCTGGTCTTCAACATGAACGACCCGGTGGCCGGAAAAATCGGCTTCCGCAAAGCCATGAGCCACCTGCTGGATCGGGACGCTCTGATGAAGCAGGTGTACCAGGACACAGCGATTCCTTTGTATTCGATCATTCCTGCCGGGGTCATCGGTCATACGACGGCGTTCTTCGACACCTATGGAGACCGTCCTTCTCAGGGAAAAGCCGAAGCGGCACTGCGCGCCGACGGGATCGAGGGAAAGGTGGAAGTGACACTGTGGTCCACCCCGTCCCGTTACGGCCTTGCCACCGATCAGGAACTGCAGGTCATCGCCGAGCAGCTCAACAGCAGCGGCCTCTTCAAGGCCAAGGTCAGGTCCGTACCCTTCGATCGCTATGAGAAGGACATTGCCGCGGGTAAGTACGGCGTGTATGTGAAGGGCTGGCTGCCGGACTATCCCGACGCCGATAATTTCACTTCCCCGTTCTTCGGCGACGGCAACGTGCTGGCCAATAATTATTCGAACCGCACGATAAGCGAGACGCTGATTCCGCGCTCAGCCACCGAAAAGAACCGCGCTGAGGCGAGTGGCGACTTCGGTAAGATTCAGGACATCGTGGCCGACGATGTCCCCGTACTGCCGATCTGGCAGGCAAAACAGTACGCGGCGGTTCACGATGACATCCGCGGATACCAGTACTGCCTGGACGCCTCGACGGTGTTCAGGTTCTGGGAACTCAGCAAGGTCTGACGGGACCGAGCTGACATCGGAGAGCGCCGTGTGCGGGTTCCAGCCCGACCGCTACGACGCCGATCCTGCCGTCGTGGCCGCAGAACGCGAACTGGTACTCGTAGGAGCTGAGTACCAGTTCGCGCATGCGCCGGTCGAGCTGTCTGCGCGCGGGCACGAGACGCGCGGTCTGCTTCTGAGGTGTCCAGCTCTGTAGAGCAGTTGCATCCCCGGTTCTGTCTGGAGGCGGCCCGGGGTGAACCCGGGACCTAACCGACGGTCGGGCTTCGTCGATGGCCAAGAGTGAGACCTGTCAGCGCCGGCCACGCACTCATCAGGGCCGCACGTCGACTGCATGTGCATGCTTTCCCACTGTGGTGGTAGGGCTTTGGGCTGCAGGCACGGGCGTTCGTCTGCGTTCAGTAGGGACTGCTCTTTGGAGCGGCTTGCGCTCGCGGCTTCCGTCTCGTCTGAACGGCGCTGGATGAGACGGAAACTGAGACCGCCGCGCTGTGCCCCGTACGGGTGACACGTGACCTGTTCGGCCTCGGTCGCCATCTGCACGCTTCTATGGTGCGTCTCGCTCTAGCACTCTCAACTTCACCATGGAGCCGATGCAGTATGGCGACACCACCCGGTCAGCAGCCTGCTCAGCCGTACGGGCAGCCCCCGATGATCATCATCAACAACAGCAGTTCCGCTGCGGCGTCTTCAGCAGCGTTTATTGGTGGGGCGGGCTTGAGGCGTCGACGTCAGTCGCTGTGGGCCCACTTCTGGCTGTTCATGCTCACCGCGGGCATCGGCAACGTCTTCTACGGGATGCACGTGAGCCGCTGGAACCGGGATCGAGGTCTTTGACCGCGGGCAGAAAGGAGGGTTTCGCGGCTCGGTGCCCTCCGAGGAGGGCGTTCGCCCCTGCCCTCACCAGACCAAGGGCGGCCAGGAGGCGATTCGCGGAGCCCCAGCTCGGCTTGCGGACGATTGCTGGGCTGACCCGTGGCGGAGCGGCTACGGCACATGACCGGCTGACCACTCGGTCCCCGTCACTCCCCATCCGACCTGGCACGGGTCTGGCGCGGCCTCTTCCCTGCGCTGCGGTCCTGTTGATGCCAGAAGTGGATGCCGAAAGGCCCCGGACCATGATCGGTCCGGGGCCTTTCGGCTGGTGCCCCCGGCAGGATTCGAACCTGCGACACCCGCTTTAGGAGAGCGGTGCTCTATCCCCTGAGCTACGAAGGCGGGGGCTTGCGGAAGGCCTTGCTGAAAATCCAGTTGGTGGATCTTTGACGAGGAGTGCAAGCCCGCTGGTCAGGCGTGGTGCGAGGCTCCCTGCGGTGTAGCTGGAACAGGCAACGCGACGTACCAATGACTGACCTGGCACAGCTTAGCGGATGCGCGCCAGTGAGGGTCCTGCGTATGGCGCAGGGGAGCGGGACGGTGTGCGGGAGCGTCTCTGAACTGCTGGTTCTGTGGGGTGCAGCAATTGGTTGGCGGACGTGGTGGGGGTCGGGCCGAGGGGTGCTCCCTCGTGGGGTCTGGTCTGACGTGCTGCCCTCTGCTCCATGTGCTGCGGTCGGGGCGACGGCGCGTCGAGCGGTGTCGTCTTGGTTAGGGAAGCCTTCCCTCTGTGTCTACAGTTGCGTAGACTGCGCTCGCCGGGCGGTCCGCCCGTCCGTATCGTCACCTGCGTGAATTGAGGCACAGTCATGTTCCGGGTACACCGTCCTCTCTTCATGAGCACCGTCGTTTGCGTGTCGGCGGTCGTATCTCTGTCTGGTTGCACCGAGAAGAGCGATGCGTCGAGTGACGACCATGTCGTGGAGGTGACGGCGTCGGACAGCGCGTGTGAGGTGTCGAAGAAGGAGTTTCCTGCCGGTCACGTCCAGCTCGACGTGACGAACAAGGGCTCCAAGGTCACCGAGGTGTATCTGCTGTTCCCTGATGACCGGATCGTCACCGAGCGGGAGAACATCGGGCCCGGTACCCGGCAGAAGGTCACCGCGGAGGTGAAGGCGGGCGACTATCGGATCGCCTGCAAGCCGGGTATGAAGGGCCAGGGCATCCGGCAGGACGTCAGGGTCACCGGCGGCGGCACGGCCGCCAAGCGTGATCCGCGGCTGGACGCGGCGGTCGCCGCCTACCGGCAGTACGCGCAGGAGCAGGCCGATGGGACCCTGCCGAAGGCGAAGGTGTTCGCGGACGCGGTGAAGGCCGGCGACATCGAGGGCGCGAAGAAGGCGTACGCCACGTCGCGGATCGGCTGGG
>NZ_JBHXTO010000175.1:0-17269 GCF_042677425.1 Streptomyces sp. NPDC127119
GTGAGTGGCCGGCTGAGGGTCGTCCGCGTCGTGCGGCGGTGTCGTCGTTCGGGATCAGCGGCACCAACGCCCACGTCATCATCGAAGAAGCACCTGCCACCCCCGACGAGCCGCAGCACGCCGCTGAGGAAGTGCCGCCCGCCTCGACGGTCACGGGCCCCGTTCCGTGGATCCTGTCGGCCGGCGATCCGGAGGCGCTGCGTGAGCAGGCCGAACGGCTGTTGTCCCACCTGAGTGAGCGGCCGGACCTTACGTCAGCGAACGTGGGTCTGTCGTTGGCGACGGGACGTGCACTGCTCGAACACCGCGCGGTGATCGTGGCGGAGGACGGTCCGGACCTGGTCACGGGCCTCACCGCGCTGGCCGGAGGACAGACCTCGCCCTTCCTCTCCATCGGCAAGCGCCGTGAGGGCAAGTTGGCGTTTGTGTTCACTGGGCAGGGGAGTCAGCGGCTGGGGATGGGGCGGGAGTTGTATGAGGTGTTTCCGGTGTTCGCGGATGCCTTTGACGAGGTGTGTGCGGCGGTGGGGCTGCCGTTGAAGGACGTGGTCTGGGGTGAGGGGGAGGCCCTGGATCGTACGGAGTTCACGCAGCCGGCGGTTTTCGCTGTTGAGGTTGCGCTGTTCCGCCTGGTGGCGTCGTGGGGGGTGACCCCGGACTTCTTGGTGGGTCATTCGATCGGTGAGGTGGCGGCGGCGCATGTCGCGGGTGTTCTGAGTCTGGGTGATGCGGCGCGGCTGATCGTGGCGCGGGGCCGGCTGATGCAGGCGTTGCCGGCGGGTGGGGCGATGGTGGCCCTGCAGGCGACGGAGGAGGAGGTTGCTCCGTATCTGACGGACGAGGTGGGGATCGCTGCGGTCAACACGCCTTCGTCGGTGGTGGTTTCGGGTGTTGAGGCTGCGGTGTCTGCTGTGGTGGCGGCGGTGGTGGGGCGGTTCGGGGAGCGTAAGTCGTCTCGTTTGAAGGTGTCGCATGCGTTTCATTCGCCGTTGATGGAGCCGATGCTGGCGGAGTTTCGGCGGGTTGTGGAGTCGGTGTCGTTTGGTGAGGCGCGGATTCGGCTGGTGAAGGATGTGGGGTCGGCTGAGTTCTGGGTGCGGCATGTGCGTGAGGCGGTGCGGTTCGCCGATGATGTGGGCCGGTTGCGTGAAGAGGGTGTGAGCCGGTTCCTGGAGATCGGACCGGATGCCGTCCTGACCGCGATGGTGCGGCAGAGTGTCGATGATGCGGTGGTGGCCACGGCCACACTGCGTCGTGACCGTCCCGAGGCGGTCACGCTGCTGTCGGCCGTGGGCCAGCTGCATGTCAGCGGTGCTTCTCCCGACTGGGCCGCGGTCTTCGCCGGCCGCGGAGCCCACCGCGTCGACCTGCCCACCTACCCCTTCCAGCGCAAGCGCTACTGGCTGTCGGGAGCGGCGGCGGGAACCGGTGGCAACGCGGCCTCCATGGGACTCACCCCGCTCGAACACCCCCTGCTCAGCGCCGAGATCGCGGTGCCGGGCTCGGAGACGGTGGTGTTCACGGGACGCCTGTCGACGGACATCCAGCCATGGCTGGCCGACCACGCGGTCTTCGGCGCGACGCTGCTGCCCGGCACGGCATTCGTCGAACTGGCCGTGCGCGTCGGCGACCAGCTCGGTTGCGGTGTCCTGGACGAGCTGACGCTCCACGCGCCGTTGGTCCTGCCCGAGACAGGTGGCGTACGGCTGCGGCTGACGGCGGACGGACCTGCCGACGGGGGCGGGCGCCCCCTCACCGTGCACTCGCGCGCCGAGTCCGCCGACGAGGAGACGGCCTGGACCCTGCACGCCGAGGGCATGCTGTCACCCGAGGCGGCTGCCGCCCCGGCCGTCCCCGACCTGACACAGTGGCCGCCGCCCGAGGCGACGAGACTCACCGTGGACGGCGCGTACGAACGCCTCCAGGACTTCGGATTCACCTACGGCCCCGTGTTCCAGGGACTCAAGGCGGCCTGGCGGGCAGGCGACGAGACGTTCGCCGAGGTGACGCTCGCGGAGGAGACCGGAACAGAGCCCTTCGTCCTGCATCCGGCGCTGCTCGACTCCGCGCTGCACGCACTCATGCTCGGCTCGGGCGACGACGACACCGCGGCCCTGCCGTTCGCCTGGAAGGGCGTCCGGGTGCACGCGTCCGGCGCCACGGCCGCGCAGGTCCGGCTGGTCCGCAAGGGGAAGGGCGAGCTGCAGATCCACGCCTTCGACGCGCAGGGCCGTCCTGTCGCGTCCGTGGAGTCGCTGGTCACCAGGGAGGTGTCGGCCGAGCAGCTCGCACCCACCCGCACGGCTCCCGGCGACTCGCTCTTCCACATCGCCTGGACGCCCGCCGGTGCTGCCACCGGCGACGGGCACTGCGTGACGGTGACCGGACTGTCGGAGCTCTCCGGCCAGGTCCCCGCGACGGTCGCGCTGACCCTTCCCGCCGGTACGGGTGACATCGCCGCCGACGTCAGAACGGTCACCGGCCACACGCTCGGAGCCCTCCAGGCCTGGCTCGCGGACGAACGGTTCGCCGACCGCAGACTCATGGTGGTCACCCGTCGCGACGACCTCGCCCACGCCGCGGCGTGGGGCCTGGTGCGCGCCGCCCGGTCCGAGGACCCCGAGCGCTTCGCGCTGCTGGAGACCGACAGCGACGACCCGCGGGCGATCGCCCGCGCCGTCGCCTCCGGCGAGCCCGAACTGCGTGTTGTGGACGGCGACCTCATGGTGCCGCGTCTCGCCCGCACCCCGGCGGCCCCCGAGACGGGCCGGTCCCCGTGGGCCGGGGACGGCACCGTACTGATCACCGGTGGCACCGGAGGCCTCGGGGCGCTCGTCGCCCGGCACCTGATCGTCGAACACGGCGTCCGCGACCTGCTGCTGACCAGCCGCCGCGGCATGGACGCGCCGGGCGCGGCCGAGTTCCATCAGGAGCTGACCGGCCTCGGTGCGACGGTCGAGATCGCGGCCTGTGACGTGGCGGACCGGGACGCCCTGAGGGCGCTGCTGACGGACCGGCGGCTCGGCGCGGTCGTGCACACGGCCGGCGTGCTGGCCGACGGCATGATCGCCAACCTGACGCCGCACGGCTTCGACCAGGTGCTGCGTCCCAAGGTGGACGGGGCGCTCAACCTGCACGACCTCACCCGCGACCAGGACCTCGGCGCGTTCGTGCTGTTCTCGTCGGCGGCGGGCGTCCTCGGTGCGCCCGGCCAGGGCAACTACGCCGCCGCCAACACCTTCCTCGACGCCCTCGCCGAGCTGCGCCGAACGGAGGGGCTGCCCGCGCAGTCCCTGGCCTGGGGGCTGTGGGACGGCGGCGGAATGGGGGGCGGCCTCAGCGAGGTCGACCTCCGCCGCATGCGTCGCCAGGGCACCCCCGCACTGGCCCCGGCCGACGGCCTCGCCCTGTTCGACACCGCGACAGCTCGTCCCGAGCCGGTGCTGGTGCCGATGGGACTGGACCTGCGGGTGCTGCGCGGCGGGACCGGCGACGTTTCCCCCGTGCTGCGCGGCCTGGCCCCGCTCACGCGGCGCGGTGCGGCGGGGGCCGGCACGGCCACCGCGGACCCCGAGGCGCTGCGGCGTCGGCTGGCGACCCTGCCGGCCGACCGGTGGGAGGACGAGTTGCGCGACCTTGTGCTGGGCATCGCCGCCGCCGTGCTCGGACACGACACCGCCGAGGCGGTGGATCCCGACCGCGATTTCCTGGAGTCCGGGTTCGACTCGCTCTCCGCGATGGAGCTGCGTACCGCGCTGAACGCCGCCACCGGACTGAAGCTGCCCACGATGGCCGTGTTCGACAACAAGAATCCGGCCGGTCTGGTCCGGGTCGTCACGGAGGAACTGGTGTCGGGGCCCGCCCTCGCCGCCGACACCTCCACCGCGCCCTCCTCGGACGAGGACGAGACCGTCACCGAACTGTTCCGGCGGGCGGTCCGGGCCGACGACAGCGAGGGAGCACTGACACTGCTGTCGGCGGTCGCGGCGCTGCGACCCCGGTTCAGCTCGTCCGCAGACCTCGGCCGTGTCCCCAGGACGGTGCAACTGGCCGACGGCCCGCAACGCCCCCGGCTGATCTGCCTGGCCACGCCCATGGCGGGCGGCGGTGTGCACCAGCACGCCCGACTGGGAGCCGAGTTCAGGGACATCCGGCATGTGTCGGCGCTGCCGCTGCCCGGCTTCCAGCGCGGCGAGGCGCTTCCCGACTCCACCGAGGCGCTGACCCGCGTACTGGGTGAGGCCGTACTGGAGGCCGCGCAGGGCGAGCCCTTCGCTCTCCTCGGCTACTCCTCCGGCGGCCTCATCGCTCACGTCCTCGCCCAGCACCTGGAGCAGACGGTCGGCGTCCCGCCGGCCGCGCTGGTCCTCATCGACACCTTCCGTGTCGAGGACACGGCGATGGACGTCGGATTCGGCCGCCTCATGGGCGAGGTGCTGGAGATGGAGTCCGCCTTCGGCCGCTACGACGCCTCACGGCTGTCGGCGATGCCGCACTACTTCAAGGTGCTCGAAGGCTTCGAACCCGTACGGCTGACCGTACCGACCCTGTTCGTACAGGCGTCGGAGCCGTTCGTCGAACCACCCGAGGGAGTCGACCCGGCGCGGATGCTGGCCCGGCCGTGGGATCCCGAGCACACCCTGCGCACCGTGGAAGGACACCACTTCACGCTCGGGCAGGAACACGCTCCGCGGACCGCCCGGGCCATCGAGGAGTGGCTGGTGACGCCCGGCTGAGCCCCGGGCGGCACCGGCGTACCCCCGGGAGAAATGCACGCCGCGTGCGGGGGACGCGGCACCACAGGCGAGAACGACCCGAACACAGGTGGTTGAGAATGATGGCGTCCACGCCCACGGCCAAGGGGACCGTTCCCTTCCGGGAGTACAAGACCTGGTACCGCATAACCGGCCGGCCGGGATCGGGCCGCCCCGCGCTCGTCGTCGTGCACGGGGGCCCCGGCTCCACCCACGACTACCTGCTGGGCCTGTCCGCCTTCGCCGAACAGGGCTGGCCCGTGGTGCACTACGACCAGATCGGCAACGGCGGCTCCACCCACCTGCCGGACGCCGACCCCGGCTTCTGGACGCCCCAGCTGTTCCGGGACGAGCTGGAGAACCTGGTGACCCGGCTCGGCATCGCCGACGACTACATCCTGTTCGGGCAGTCGTGGGGCGGCATGCTGTCCGCCTGGTACGCCTCGGGCCGCCCCGCCGGACTGCGCGGACTGGTCATCGCCAACTCTCCGGCCTCGTACAAGCTGTGGCTCTCCGAGATGGACGTGCTGCGCTCCCAGCTGCCGCCGGGCGTGGACGAGACACTGCGACGGCACGAGGCCGCCGGCACCACCGACAGCGACGAGTACATCGAGGCGATGATGGTCTTCTACGGCAGGCACGTCTGCCGTGTCGATCCGTGGCCGGGCGACATCATGGCCTCGTACATCGAGGCCGTCTCCGACCCCACGGTCTACCACACGATGAACGGCCCCAACGAGTTCCACGTCATCGGCAGCCTGCGCGACTGGTCGGTGATCGACTGCCTGCCCGACATCGAGGTACCCACCCTCGTCCTGTCGGGCCGCCACGACGAGGCCACCCCGACCACCGTGCGCCCCTTCGAGGAACTCATCCCGAACGCCCGCTGGGAGATCCTTGAGGAGTCCAGCCACAACCCGCACTTCGAGGAACCGGAACGGTTCTACGAACTGCTCGGCACGTTCATCGAATCGGTCCACGCGGCCGGCCCGCGCACCACCACCGTGAGCGGGGGCTGAGACGGCGATGGATGCCAACGTCGAGGAGATCGTAGAGGCGCTCCGCGGTTCGCTCGTCGAGAACGAGCGGCTGCGGCAGGACAACGACAACCTGCGCGCCGTCGCGGACGAGGCCGCCGAGCCCATCGCGATCGTCTCCATGGCCTGCCGCTTTCCCGGCGGAGTCGGAACCCCGGAAGAACTGTGGGCGCTGGTCGACGAGGGCCGTGACGCCATCGGCCCCTTCCCCGACGACCGGGGCTGGGACCTGAGCGCCCTGTACGACCCGGAACCCGGGAAGCCCGGCAAGAGCTACGTCCGGCACGGCGGATTCCTGCGCGAAGCCGCCCTGTTCGACCCCGAGTTCTTCGGTGTCAGCCCGCGCGAGGCGCTCACCATGGACCCCCAGCAGCGGCTTCTGCTGGAGATCACCTGGGAGGCGATGGAGCGCGCCGGCCTGGACCCGCTGTCGCTGCGCGGCAGCCGCACCGGTGTGTTCGCCGGCGCGATGTACCACGACTACGGCATCACCAGCAGCGACGGCAGCCTGGTCTCCGGCCGCGTCGCCTACACCCTCGGCCTGGAAGGCCCGGCGGTCACCGTCGACACGGCCTGCTCCTCGTCGCTCGTGGCACTCCAGTGGGCGTCACAGTCCCTGCGGTCGGGGGAGTGCACCCTCGCGCTGGCCGGCGGAGTCAGCGTCATGGCCACACCCGAGACGTTCATCGAGTTCAGCGAACAGCGCGGACTCTCGCCCGACGGCCGCTGCCGCTCCTTCGCCGCCTCCGCCGACGGCACCGGCTGGGGCGAGGGCGCGGGCGTCCTGCTGCTGGAGAAACTGTCCGACGCCCGCCGCAACGGACACCCCGTACTGGCCGTCGTACGCGGCACCGCGGTCAACCAGGACGGGGCGTCCAACGGCTTCAGCGCCCCCAACGGCCCCTCCCAGCGCCGTGTGATCCAGCAGGCGCTCACCGCGGCCGGACTGACGCCCGCCGACATCGACGCCATGGAGGGCCACGGCACCGGCACCTCGCTCGGCGACCCCATCGAGGCGCAGGCACTGCTGGCCACGTACGGCCAGGACCGCGCGCAGCCACTGTGGCTGGGGTCGATCAAGTCGAACATCGGTCACGCCCAGGCCGCCGCCGGAGTCGCCGGCATCATCAAGATGGTCGAGGCCATCCGGCACGGCACGCTGCCGAGGACACTGCACGTCGACGAGGCGTCGCCGCAGGTGGACTGGGAAGCAGGCAGGGTCCGCCTCCTCACCGAGGCCCGGACCTGGCCCGACACCGGCCGTCCGCGCCGCGCCGCCGTCTCCTCGTTCGGCGTCAGCGGCACCAACGCCCACGTGATCATCGAACAGGGGGATTCCGCGCCCGAGCCCGCCGCGCCCCGCCCCTCCTCCGGCGCGCCCGTGCCGCTGCCGCTCTCCGCCAGGACCGAACCCGCCCTGCGCGCCCAGGCCAGGCAACTCGCCGAACACCTGAGGACCGACCCCGGTTCGGACCCCGTGGACGTGGGCTTCACCCTGGCCGCCGGCCGCGCAGGACTGGGCCGCCGGGCCGTCGTCGTCGGCCGCGACCGTACGGAGATCCTCGACGGACTGGACGCGCTGGCCCGGGACACCCCCTTGGACGCCGCCGCGCGGCCGACCGGGCTGACGGCGTTCCTCTTCACCGGGCAGGGCAGCCAACGACTCGGGATGGGCCGTGAACTGCACGACGCGTTCCCGGTGTTCGCGCACGCTTTCGACGAGGTGTGCGCGGAGCTCGACCCCGCCGTGCGTGAGGTGATGTGGGGCGACGAAGAGGCCCTCGGCCGTACGGAGTTCACGCAACCGGCGATCTTCGCCGTACAGGTGGCGCTGTTCCGGCTGTACGAGTCCTGGGGTGTGCGCCCCGACTACGTGGCCGGTCACTCGATCGGTGAGCTGGCCGCCGCGCACGTCGCCGGAGTCTTCTCGCTGCCGGACGCCGCCGCACTCGTCACGGCAAGGGGCCGGCTGATGGGAGCACTGCCGCCCGGCGGTGCGATGGTGGCCGTCGAGGCCACCGAGGAGGAGATCGTCCCGCTGCTCGGGGAGGGGGTCGGCCTCGCCGCGGTCAACGGCCCGACCTCCGTGGTGCTCTCCGGCACCGAGGACGCCGTCAGCGCCGCCGTACGGCGGCTGGGCGAGCGCAGGACGAACAAGCTGAAGGTGTCCCACGCGTTCCACTCACCGCTGATGGACCCGATGCTGGAGGACTTCCGCCGGGTCGCGCGGAGCGTGACCTACGCCGAGCCGCGGGTGCCGGTCGTCACCACGGGCGAGGTGACCGACCCGGACCACTGGGTGCGGCACGTGCGGGAGGCGGTGCGGTTCGCCGACGCGGTGACCCGGCTGGAGGCCGAAGGAGTCACCCGTTACCTGGAGCTGGGGCCCGACGGCGTCCTGACCGCCATGGCCCGCCCCTGCCTCACCGGCACCGCCGAGACCGCTGTACTCGTCCCGGCCCTGCGCCGCCGCGAGCCCGAGCCGGTCGCCGCCCTCAGCGCACTGGGCCGCCTGCACACCTCGGGCCTGCGCGTCGACTGGACAGCCGTGTTCGACGGACGCGGTGCCCGACGCACCGACCTGCCCACCTACCCCTTCCAGCGCGCCCGCTACTGGCTCGACAAGCGTGGCCTCGGCGGGGACGTCACGTCCGCCGGTCTGGGCCGGCCCGACCACCCGCTGCTCGGCGCGATGGTGCAACTGCCCGGTACCGACGGCGTGGTGTTCACCGGACGGCTGTCCACCGGAGCCCACCCCTGGCTGGCCGACCACACCGTGGCCGGCTCCGTCCTGCTGCCCGGCACCGCGTACGTGGACCTCGCCGTACGAGCCGGTGACCAGGTGGGATGCCGCCGGATCGAGGACCTCGCCCTGGGCGTGCCACTGATCCTGCCCGAACACGGCGGCGTCCACATCCAGGTCGCCGTCGAGGCACCCGACGCCTCGGGACGCCGCCCGGTGCGCGTGTACTCCCGTGCCGACGACGCCCCGCTCGACCGTGAATGGGTCCAGCACGCCGAAGGCACCCTGGTCCCGGACACCGGCGTACCGCCCACGGGACCGGCCGTGTGGCCACCGCGCGACGCCGAGCCGCTCGCGGCCGAAGGGCTCTACGAGCGGCTGGAATACGGTCCGGCGTTCCACGGACTGCGCTCCGCGTGGCGACACGGTGACGACGTCTTCGCCGAGGTCGCTCTCCCGGAGGGCGTCGACGCCGGACGGTTCGGTCTCCACCCGGCCCTGCTCGACTCGGCACTGCACGCGCTCGACCTGCTGGACCAGGACGCCTCGCTGCTGCCGTTCGCGTGGTCGGACGTCACCCTGCACGCCGAGGGCGCCACGACCGCGCGGGTCCGACTGAACATCCGCGGCGACGGGTCGGTGGCGCTGGAGCTGACCGACGTCACCGGACGCCCCGTCGCGTCGGTCGGGTCGGTGGCGCTGCGTCCCTTCACCGCCGACGATGTGGCGACGGCCCACGCCCGGGTCGCGGACGCCCTGTTCCGTGTGGACTGGGTCCCGGCCACAGCCGCACACACCTCGGACGACGCCCTGGAAGTGGCCGTCCACCACTGCCCGCCGACGTCCGGCGACACACTCCCCGCGGTACACGCGGTGACCGCCGCCGTACTGGAGGCCGTACAGCACGCGCTCGACGGCGACGCCGTCCTTGTCGTCGTCACCGACGCCTCCGACCTCGGCCACGCGGCCGCCCGGGGTCTCGTACGGGCCGCCGAGGCGGAGAACCCCGGCCGTTTCGTCCTGGTGGACACCGACGCGCCCGTCGAACCGTCCGTCCTCGTCGGGTACGGCGAGCCCGAACTGCGCGTGCGGGCCGGCGAGACACTGGTACCGCGGTTGGCCCGCGCGCCCCTCGGCAGGGACGTCTCCGGCGAGGACGTCTCCGGCGAGGACCCCACGGGCCGCGACACCACCGGCTGGGACACCGGACGCACCGTCCTGATCACCGGTGGAACCGGCGCTCTCGGCGCCGCCGTCGCCCGCCACCTCGTCACCCGGCACGGAGTGCGGCGACTGCTGCTCGTCGGCCGCCGGGGTCCCGAAGCCCCCGGAGCCGCCGAACTCGTCGCGGAACTCGCCGCGGCGGGTGCCGAGGCCGAGGTGGCCGCCTGCGACGCGGCGGACCGCGACGCCCTGGCCGCACTGCTCGAAGGACGGGCCGTCGGCGGGGTCGTACACGCGGCCGGTGTACTCGACGACGGTGTGATCCCCTCGCTGACCCCCGAGCGCGTCGACCGGGTCCTGAGCCCCAAGGCGGACGCGGCGTGGCACCTCCACGAACTCACCCGCGACCTGGACCTGACCGCGTTCGTCCTCTTCTCGTCCGTCGCCGGCGTCCTCGGTTCACCGGGCCAGGGCAACTACGGCGCGGGCAACGCCTTCCTCGACACGCTCGCGCGCCACCGGCACGCCGAAGGACTCCCCGCGCTGTCACTGGCCTGGGGCCCGTGGGCCGGAGAAGGCATGGCGGACGGCCTCGACCAGGGCGGCATGACCGCCCTGTCGCCGGCGGAGGGCCTCGCGCTGTTCGACGCCGCCACCGTCATGGCCGAACCCGCACTGGTGCCCGTCCGGTTCGACCCGGCGGCCTTCGACACGCCCCCGCCGCTCCTGCGCGGCATCGTCCGCGGCCGGCCGCGCCGCGTCCTGGCCGACGGCGCGCCCGCGGCCGACCTCCTGCTGCGGCGGCTGGCCGAACTCACCGACGAGGAGCGGATCGCCGAACTCACCGGCATCGTCCGCTCCCAGGGCGCCGCCGTCCTGCGCCACGCCGGCGCCGACGCCGTCGACCCCGACCGGACGTTCCGCGACCTCGGGTTCGACTCTCTCACCGCCATCGAACTGCGCAACCTGCTGAGCTCCGTCACCGGACTGCGACTGCCCGCCACCCTCGTCTTCGACTACCCGACCCCCGTCGACCTGGCACAGCACCTCCTCGACGAGCTGTCCGGGGCCGTGCCGGACACATCCGTCACCTCCACCGGGACCGCCGTGGACGACGAGCCGATCGCCATCGTCGCCATGGCCTGCCGTTTCCCGGGCGGCGTGGACTCGCCCGAAGGGCTCTGGCGGCTGGTCGACGAGGGCGTCGACGCGATATCGGAGTTCCCGGACGACCGCGGCTGGGACGTCGACGGCATCTACGACCCCGAACCGGGCAAGCCCGGCAGGACCTATGTGCGTGAGGGCGGCTTCCTGCACGACGCCGCCGGGTTCGACCCGGACTTCTTCGGCATCAGCCCGCGCGAGGCCCGCGACATGGACCCCCAGCAACGCCTGCTCCTGGAAGTGTCCTGGGAGGCGCTGGAGCGGGGCGGCATCGACCCCACCACGCTGAAGGGCAGCCCCACCGGGGTGTTCGCGGGTGTCATGTACTACGACTACGCCGGCGGCACCGGCGGCGGCAGCCTCGTCACCGGTCGCGTCGCCTACACCCTCGGCCTGGAAGGGCCCGCGGTGACCGTGGACACGGCCTGCTCGTCGTCGCTGGTGGCCCTGCACTGGGCGGCGCAGGCGCTGCGGTCGGGGGAGTGCTCCCTCGCCCTGGTCGGCGGTGTGACCGTCATGGCGACCCCGCAGACGTTCATCGACTTCAGTGAGCAGCGCGGCCTGTCCGCCGACGGCCGCTCCAAGTCCTTCTCGTCCACCACCGACGGCACCTCCTGGGGCGAGGGGGCCGGCGTCCTCGTGGTCGAGCGGCTGTCGGAGGCGCGCCGCCTCGGGCACCCCGTGCTGGCGGTGGTCCGAAGCAGTGCCGTCAACCAGGACGGCGCCAGCAACGGCATCACCGCGCCCAACGGGCCCTCGCAGCAGCGGGTCATCCGCCAGGCGCTGGCCAACGCCGGCCTGTCGGCGGCCGACGTCGACGCCGTCGAGGCACACGGCACGGGCACGACACTGGGTGACCCGATCGAGGCCCAGGCCCTGCTCGCCACGTACGGTCAGGACCGCCCCGAAGGCCGGCCGCTGTGGCTCGGCTCGGTCAAGTCGAACCTGGGGCACACCCAGGCGGCGGCCGGTGTGGCGGGCATCATCAAGATGGTGCAGGGCATGCGGCACGCGAAACTGCCCAGGACCCTGCACGTCCAGGAGCCGACCCCGCAGGTGGACTGGGAGGCGGGCGACGTCCGGCTCCTGACGCAGGCACAGGAGTGGCCCGACGACGGCCGCCCGCGTCGCGCCGGTGTGTCCTCGTTCGGGATCAGCGGCACCAACGCCCACGTGATCATCGAGTCGGCACCGCCGGCCGAGGACGAGCCCGCGGAACGCCGCGAACTGCCCGTCACACCCATCGCCGTATCGGCCAGGACCCCCGAGGCACTGCGCGCCCAGATCGAGCGGATCGCCGCGTTCGCAGCGGACCACGACCCGCTCGACGTGGCGTTCTCGGCGGCCACGGGGCGCGCTGACCTCGAACACCGGGCGGTGCTGCTGGGCCCGGAGATCGTCACCGGCGCGGGCAGCGACGGCAAGGTGGCGTTCCTGTTCACCGGCCAGGGCAGCCAACGCCTCGGCATGGGCAGGGAGTTGCACGAGGTCTTCCCCGTCTTCGCGGCGGCGTTCGACGAGGTGTGCGAGGCGACGGGGCTCCCGCTCAAGGACGTCATGTGGGGTGACGAGGAGGCCCTGCGCCGCACCGAGTTCACCCAGCCCGCGATCTTCGCCCTGGAGGTGGCCCTCTTCCGGCTGGTGGAGTCCTGGGGGATCAGGCCCGACTTCCTGGCCGGACACTCCATCGGCGAGCTGGCGGCGGCCCACGTGGCAGGGGTCTTCGACCTCGCCGACGCGACACGCCTGGTGGTGGAACGGGGCCGGCTGATGCAGGCGCTGCCACCCGGCGGGGCGATGCTGGCGATCCGGGCCACGGAGGAGGAGGTCACCCCGTGGCTCACCGCCGAGGCGGGCGTCGCCGCCGTCAACAGCCCCACCTCGGTGGTCGTCTCGGGCACCGAGGACGCGGTGACGGCGATCGCCGGCCACTTCACCGACCGCAAGACCAGCAGACTCTCCGTCTCGCACGCCTTCCACTCGCCGCTGATGGACCCGATGCTGGCGGACTTCCGCACGGTCGCCGAGAGCGTCACCTACCACCAGCCGAGGATCCGCCTGGTCAAGGACATGACGACGGCCGCGTACTGGGTGGGGCACGTGCGCGACTCGGTCCGCTTCGCCGACGATCTGCGTCGGCTCCACGACGACGGCGTGCGGCGCTTCCTGGAGATCGGCCCGGACGGCGTCCTGACCGCGATGACGGAGCAGAGCACCGAGGGGACCGCGGTGGCCACGCTGCGCCGCGACCGCCCCGAGACGGCGAGCCTGTTCGCCGGCGTCGGACGCCTGTACGCCGAAGGGGTGCAGGTCGATTGGAGCGCCGTCCTCGCCGGGCGCGGCGCGCGGCGCGTCGATCTGCCCACCTACCCCTTCCAGCGCGCACGGTACTGGGTGAGCGCGGAGGCCGGGGCTGTGGCCGGACTCGACCTGGTCGAGCACCCGCTGCTGACCGCGATGGTCGCGCTGCCGGACACCGGCGGGGCCGTGTTCACCGGACGGCTCTCCCTCGACTCCCACCCCTGGCTCGCCGACCACGACGTGCTGGGCACCCTGCTGCTGCCCGGCACCGGCCTGGTCGAACTGGCGCTGCAGGCCGCGGACCAGGTGGACTGCCCGGCCATCGACGAACTGACCCTGGAAGCGCCCCTCGTCGTCCCGGAGAAAGGCGGCGTCGCGGTACGGGTGGTCGTCGGTGGCCCGGACGACTCCGGGGCGCGTACCGTCGAGATCTACTCGTCCTCCGACGAGGAGATGTGGATCCGCAACGCGACCGGCGGGATCGTCCCGTCCGGCGCAACACCGTCGGGCGACCTGACCGAGTGGCCACCGCCGGGCGCGACGCCGCTCCCGGTGGAGGGCGCCTACGAACGGCTGCTCGCCCGGGGATACGACTACGGGCCGGTCTTCCAGGGGCTGAAGGCCGCCTGGCGGCGCGGCGCCGACGAGGTGTTCGCCGAGGTCGCGCTCCCGGAGGGGGCGGACGCGGCCCGGTTCGGCCTGCACCCGGCGCTGCTGGACGCGGCCATGCACGTCGGCCTGATCGAGGACGGCGAGGACGAGGCACCCGAACTGCCCTTCTCCTGGAACGGCGTCACGCTCCACCGGGCCGGTGCCTCGGCACTGCGCGTACGGCTCGCGCGCGGCGACGGGGAGGACGGCTCGACGGTACTGGTCGCCGACGGGAGCGGAGCGCCCGTCCTGTCCGTCGATACCCTCGCCGCACGCACCGTCTCGGTCGAGCAGTTGCGGGCCGGCGGCGAACACCGCGAGTCGCTGTTCACCCTGACCTGGACCAAGGCCCCCGCCGGCCCCGCACCACGGACGCCCGTCGTGGTGTACGAGGTGCCGCGCGCCGACGGCGACACACCCGAGGCGGTCCGCGCGACCACCGACGCCGTGCTGGCGCGGCTCCAGGGCTGGCTCACCGAGGAGAACACCGGCGAGAGGAAACTCGCGGTCGTCACCCGGTACGCGGTGCCGGCCGGGGGCACGGACGTCGATCTGGGGCAGGCACCCGTGTGGGGCCTGGTCCGGGCCGCGGCGGCGGAGAACCCCGGCCGGTTCGTCCTGGTCGACCTCGACGACGCGGCCGGCCCGCCGCCCCTCGTGGACGAGCCCGAGATCGCGGTCAGGGGCGGCGAACTGCTCCTCCCGAGGTTCGCCCGCGTTCCCGCCGCGACGCTCGACGGGACGAAGGACCCCTGGAACCCGGCGGGGACGGTCCTGATCACGGGCGGCACCAGCGGCCTCGGCGCCCTGGTCGCCCGGCACCTGGTGACGACGCACGGCGTACGGCGACTGGTCCTGACCAGCCGCCGCGGCGAGAGCGCGCTCGGCGCGGCGGAACTGCGCACCGAACTGGCGGCCCACGGAGCGCGGGTCGACATCGAGGCGTGCGACGTGGCCGACCGGACCGCGCTCGCCGCCGTGCTGGCCCGGCATCCGGTGGACGCGGTCGTGCACGCGGCCGGTGTCGTGGACAACGGCCTGGTCCGGGCACTGACACCGGAACGTGTGTCGACGGTCCTGCGGCCCAAGGTGGACGGCGCGTGGAACCTGCACGAGCTGACGGCCGACCGCGAACTGACGGCATTCGTGCTCTTCTCCTCGCTCGGCGGCTCCCTGCTGGCGGCCGGCCAGGGCAACTACGCCGCGGCCAACGTGTTCCTGGACGCGCTCGCCCACCACCGCCGACGGGCCGGCCTGCCCGCGACCTCACTGGCCTTCGGACTGTGGGAGGCCAGGACCGGACTCGGAGAGCTGGACGGGGCCGATCTGCACCGCATGCGGCGCATGGGCCTGCCCGCCCTTTCACCGGTGGAGGGCCTCGCGCTCCTGGACGACGCGTTGCGCACGAACGAACCCGCGCCGGCGCCGTTCAGCCTGGACACGGCCACCCTGCGGGGCCGGGACACCGACCGGATCCCCGCACTGCTGCGCGGCCTGGTGCGTGCCCAGCGCCGCCGCGCGGGCGACCGGATCGCGGACGACGGCGTCGAACTGCGGCGCAGGCTGGCCGCCCAGACGGACGACAACGAACGGGACCGCCTCCTGGTGGACCTCGTACGCACCCAGGTCGCGGCGGTGCTCGGCCACTCCGACACCGACGCGGTCCGCCCCGACCGGGCGTTCAAGGACCTCGGCTTCGACTCGCTCACCGCCGTGGAACTGCGCAACGGTCTGCGCGCGGCGACCGGACTGAAGCTGCCCGCCACCCTGGTGTTCGACCATCCGACGCCCACCGCGGTCGCCGACGCGCTGCGCACGCGGCTGACCGACGGCCCCGAACCCGCCGGAGCACCACTGGAAGCGCAACTCGCGCACCTGGAGGAGGTTCTGGCATCGGCGACACCGGACGCCGAAGCCTACGGACGCGTGGCCGACCGGCTGCGCGCCCTGACAGCCGACTGGCTCAAGACCCACCGGCCGGCCGGGAGCGAGGAGGCGGATCTGGACTCGCTCTCGGCAGACGAACTGTTCGACGTCCTGGACGACGAGCTGGACGCACGGACCTAGGGGGTGTTGCGGACTTCCGCAACACCCCGCTGGTCCCGTCCCGGACACCCGGTCCTCGCGGCAGACCCTCGACGGACCGGAACCACCACCGAAAAAGGGGAACCACCTCATGACCACCGAAGCCACCGACAGGCACCAGCAGGCCGAAGAGGCCCTGATGGGGCTCATCATGCCGCCCCACCCCATTGACCCGTTCCCCTTCTACGAGACGCTCCAGTCGGTGAACCGGGTCCACAACAGCACGGCCCTCGGGGTGTGGGCACTGACCGGCCACGCCGAGATCACCGAGTTCCTGAAACGGCCCGACGTGCACAGCGGCGCCCGGATCGCCGGCCAGATGCGCCCGGACTGGGCCGACCACTCCTCACTGCGCCTCTACCTGAAGTCGATGGTCACCCTCAACCAGCCCGACCACGGCCGGGTTCGGGTGCTGGCGAGCCGCGTCTTCACCCCCAAGAGGATCCAGACGATGCAGCCCGCCGTCGAGCGGCTCACCCGCAACCTCATCGACGGCCTCGCCCAGCGGGCGGCCGGCGGCGAGGCCGTCGACCTCGTCGAGCACCTGGCCACGCCGTTCCCGGTGGCGGTCATCTGCGAGATGCTCGGCATGCCCTTCGAGGACGGTGAGCGCCTGTGGGCGCTGGCCGACGACTGGTCGCAGGTCTTCGCCGGCATGTTCCCGGAGGAGGTACTGGCGACCGCCGACGCCGCCGCCGACGAGCTGTCCGCGTACTTCCGCGGGGAGATCGAAGCACGGCGCACCAACCCGCGCGAGGACCTGCTGACCGGGCTCGTGAAGGAGTCCGACGACGGCCGCCTCGACGAGGACGAGCTGATAGCGCTCATCCTGTTCCTGTTCACCGCCGGCTTCTCGGCCACCACCAACCTGATCGCGGCCGGGATGGCCGGGCTCCTGGACCACCCCGACGAGCTGACCCGCTGGCGCGAGGACAGGACCATCACGTCCTCGGCCGTCGAGGAACTGCTGCGCTACAGCACCCACAACACCGCGTCGAGCCGGTTCACCACCCAGCCGGTCACCGTCGGCGACACCGAGATCCCCGAGGGCGTCCTCGTCCTGGCCCTGCTCGCCGCCGCCAACCGTGACCCGCTCCGGTTCCCCGACCCGCACCGTCTGATCCTGACCCGTGACGACGGCCCGCACCTGAGCCTGAGCGCCGGCGCCCACTACTGCTTCGGCGGCACGCTCGCCAAGATGGAGGCCGCCGCGCTCTTCCCGGCGCTGCTCGACGCCTTCCCGAAGATCGAGCTGGCCTCCGAACCCGAGCGCCGTGGCGTCATGGGCCTGACCAGCTACGCCACGCTCCCCCTGAACCTCGGCCGCTGACCGGCTCGACACCTGCAGAACCCCTGCACGGCGGAGTCCC
>NZ_JBHXTO010000176.1:0-16878 GCF_042677425.1 Streptomyces sp. NPDC127119
ATCAACGAGCCTACGTGAGGGGCCCGACAACACGGGGGGCCCGATCCCACGAGACGCACCGGGGCCGCGTCGTAGATCCCTACGACGCGGCCACGGTGCGTGACAGGCGGTACCGACGGTCGATGGCCGTCGGTCAGTGCGCTCCGGTTCCGGTGAGGGAGCGGACCTCCAGCTCGGCGTACTTGCCGGCGTCCGGCTCCTCCTTGGACAGGAGGGTGCCGAGGAAGCCCAGCAGGAAGCCGACGGGGATCGAGATGATGCCCGGGTTCTCCAGCGGGAACCAGTGGAAGTCGACGTCCGGGAACATCGAGGTGGCCTTGCCCGAGACGACCGGCGAGAAGAGCACCAGGCCGACCGCCGTGGCGAGTCCTCCGTAGATCGACCACAGCGCGCCCTGGGTGGTGAACCGCTTCCAGAAGAGGCTGTAGAGGATCGTCGGCAGGTTGGCGGAGGCAGCGACCGCGAAGGCGAGGGCGACCAGACCGGCGACGTTCAGGTCACGGGCCAGGGCGCCGAGGCCGATGGAGACGACACCGATGCCGATGGTGGCGTAACGGGCCGCGTTGAGCTCCTCCTTCTCGGTGGCCTTGCCCTTCCTGATGACGTTCGCGTAGATGTCGTGGGCGAACGACGAGGACGACGCCAGGGTCAGACCGGCGACCACCGCGAGGATCGTGGCGAAGGCCACCGCGGAGATCGTGGCGAGCAGGATGGCGCCCCAGGCCGAGTCGACGCCTCCCAGGTGCAGGGCGAGGAGTGGCGCCGCCGTGTTGCCCGCGGGGTTCGACTCGACGATCTCCTTCTTGGAGATGAGGGCCGCCGCGCCGAATCCGAGCGCGATGGTCATCAGGTAGAAGCCGCCGATGATGCCGATCGCCCAGTTCACGGACTTACGCGCGGCCTTGGCGTTGGGCACGGTGTAGAAGCGGATCAGGATGTGCGGCAGACCGGCGGTGCCCAGGACCAGCGCGATGCCCAGCGAGATGAAGTCGATGCTGGAGGTGGTCGTGAGCCCGTACTTCAGACCGGGCTCCAGAAAGGCCGCACCCCCGCCGCTGTTCTCGGCCGCCTTGCCGAGCAGGTCCGAGACGTTGAAGTCGAACTTGAGCAGCACCAGGAAGGTGATGAGCAGGGTGCCGCTGATGAGCAGCACGGCCTTGACCATCTGGACCCAGGTGGTGCCCTTCATGCCGCCGATGGTCACGTACACGATCATCAGGACGCCGACCAGGGCGACGATGCCGACCTTGCCCGCGTCGCTGGTGATGCCGAGCAGCAGCGAGACCAGGACGCCCGCGCCCGCCATCTGCGCGAGCAGATAGAAGATGGAGACGACGATCGTGGAGGTGCCCGCGGCGGTACGGACCGGGCGCTGGCGCATGCGGTAGGCGAGGACGTCGCCCATCGTGTAGCGGCCGGAGTTGCGCAGCGGTTCGGCGACCAGGAGCAGCGCCACCAGCCAGGCGACCAGGAAGCCGATGGAGTACAGGAAGCCGTCGTACCCGAAGAGGGCGATGGCGCCCGCGATGCCGAGGAACGAGGCCGCGGACATGTAGTCGCCGGAGACGGCGAGCCCGTTCTGGAAGGCGCTGAAGGAACGGCCGCCGGCGTAGAAGTCGGAGGCGTCCTTGGTCTGCCGGCCCGCCCAGACGGTGATGACGAGGGTCGCGACGACGAAGACCGCGAACAGGGAGATGATCAGCGGCCGGTGCTCGCTGGCCTCCCCCGCCGCGAGCTGCGCCTGTGCGAGCTGTACCTGACCGATCGCGGGGCTCATGCGCCGCCCTCCATCCGGGACTTGATCGCCTCGGCCTTGGGGTCGAGCTTGGTCGAGGAGTGACGCTCGTACCACCAGGCGATGAGGAACGTGGTGAGGAACTGGGCGAGGCCCAGCACGAAGGCGACGTTGAAGTTGCCGAACAGCTTGGTGCCCATGAAGTCGTCCGCGTAGATCGACAGCAGGACGTACAGCAGGTACCAGCTGATGAAGCCGATGGTCAGCGGGAAGGCGAAGGAGCGGTGGGCGCGGCGCAGTTCACCGAACTCGGCGCTCTCCTGCACCTCGACGAACTCCGCGGTGGACGGGAGATGAGGTTCGGCTTTCGAGGGGGGTGGTGCGTCGGTGGCCACGGAGTCTCCTCGCGTTGCGGGTGCGGGTTCTGAGGCGGGTTCGGGTGCGGGTCCGGCACCGGACGGGGATCTGTCCGGATCGGCGGGCGGACTGGGTTCGGGCATGGCTGATTTCTGACCTCACGGTGACGTGGATCACGTGGGCCGGGTGGCGGTGCCAGGTCTCCCGGGCGTGATCCAACAGGGAGCTCGACGGTGCTCGTGCTCCCTGCTCAACGTCACGGCGCCGCACGGGGAGCGGTTCAACACCCGGCACTTCTTTCGGAACTCGGCTCCGGCGTTTCACAAGACATCCCCGTAAGTCATTGCTGGCCAGGGATGCCGGGGGATAGCTTCGCCCTGCACCACCCAGTCATGTACCTGCCCGAGCACCACCTGTGTTCGGGCCGGTTCCTTTTCCGGATGATGTGGAGACCCCATGGCTCATCTGCGCTCCAGACGCCGCCTCGCGCTCGCCGTGCCCGTCGTGCTGTCGCTCACCGCCACGCTCGGTTTCCTGCCGGGTGCCGCTTCGGCCGCCCCGCAGCAGTCCGCTCCCGCCGCCACCGCGGCCGACGGACCGAACCTCGCGTACGTGGTCAACACGAAGACCGACCACCGCACGCTCGCGTCGGTCAAGAGGGCGATCGTCGAGGCCGGCGGCACGGTCGTCATCACGTACGACAAGATCGGCGTCATAGTCGCCCACTCGGCGAACGCCGGGTTCGGATCGCAGATCCGCGCGGTGCGCGGCGTCCAGTCCGCCGGTGCCACGCGTACGACCCCGCTGACCGCCGCGGGTACGACGGACGAGGGCGCCGCCGACTACCTGTCCGCCGCGGAGGCCGCCAAGGTGAAGGCCGCGGCCACGCCGGAGAGCGAGCCCCTTGAGGCCGACCAGTGGGACCTGCGCGCGATAGGCGCCGACAAGGCCGCGAAGATCAACCCGGGCAGCAGGAAGGTCACGGTCGCCGTGATCGACACGGGTGTCGACGACACGCACCCGGACCTGGCCCCCAACTTCTCCGCCAAGCAGTCCGCCAACTGCGTGGGCGGCGTCGCCGACACGAGTGCCGGCGCCTGGCGTCCGTACACCGCCGACGACTACCACGGCACGCATGTCGCCGGTGAGATCGCCGCCGCCCGCAACGGCATCGGCGTCGCCGGTGTCGCGCCCGGTGTGCAGGTCTCCGGCATCAAGGTCAGCGACCCGGACAACGGCCTCTTCTACCCGGAGAGCGTCGTCTGCGCCTTCGTGTTCGCCGCCGACCACGGCGTGGAGATCACGAACAACAGCTACTACGTGGACCCGTGGCTCTACAACTGCATGGACGACCCGGACCAGAAGGCGATCGTCGACGCGGTCAACCGGGCCCAGCAGTACGCCACGAAGAAGGGCACCCTGCACCTCGCGTCGGCCGGCAACTCCAACCACGACCTGGCCTCGGACGCCATCGTGGACGAGTCGAGCCCCGACGACTCGACGCCGGTGCCCCGCACGATCGACCCGCACGAGTGCTTCGACGTGCCGACCCAGCTCCCGGGTGTCGTCACGGTGAGCGCGACCGGCGTACAGAACCTCAAGTCGTACTACTCGACGTACGGCAAGGGTGTCATCGACATCGCCGCTCCCGGTGGTGACCGGCTCTACCAGATCCCGGACACCCCGTCGAAGAACGGCCGCATCCTCTCCACGATGCCGAACAACCAGTACGGCTTCCTCCAGGGGACGTCGATGGCGTCGCCGCACGCCGCGGGGGTCGCCGCGCTGCTGAAGTCCGAGCACCCGTGGGCGAGTCCCGCCCAGCTGCAGGCGCTGCTGAAGGCCCAGGCGGACAACCCGGGCTGCCCGGACTCGTACGACCAGGACGGCAACGGCACGCAGGACGCCACCTGTGAGGGCGGCAAGCGCGTGAACGGCTTCTACGGCTTCGGCATCGTCAACGCGCTGAAGGCAGTCAAGTAGGCCGGTTGCCGCCGGTTTCCGCCAGGGGACTCCCGCACGGCCCGCACGCCCCGTACGGCCGCACCACCCGTACGCCTCGCACCGCCCGCACCGCCGGTACCTCCCGCACGGCCCGCTCGAACTCGCGAAAACGAACTGGAGACAGCATGACCGCGCCTACTACGCGCTCACGTCGCTTCATCGCCATCCCCCTGGGAATGGCCATGGCCACGGCTCTCGCCTTCCTGCCGAACGTCAGCGCGTCCGCCTCCCCGGCCGACGCGGCCGGGGCGACCACCGCCGCCGACGTGGCCGGGAAGATCTCGGCGGAGGCCACCCCGCTGAGCTACGTCGTCAACGTCCGTTCCGGGCACGGCACTTCGTCGCACGTGAAGAAGGCCATCGCCAAGGCCGGCGGGACGATCGTGACCTCGTACGACCGGATCGGCGTGATCGTCGTCCACTCGTCGAACGCCGACTTCGCCAAGACCATCCGCAAGGTGCGCGGAGTCGAGTCGGCGGGCTCGACGCGTACGGCCCCGCTGCCCGCGCAGTCCACGACCGACGTCGGCACCCCGAAGGCGCTCAGCGCGGAGGAGATAGCCGACGTCGACGCGGTCGCCGGACAGGACCCGCTGGAGCCCCTGCAGTGGGACCTGCCCGCCATCAAGGCGGACAAGGCGCACGAGAAGACACTCGGCAGCAAGAAGGTCACCGTCGCCGTGATCGACACCGGCGTCGACGACACGCACCCCGACATCGCGCCGAACTTCGACCGCGAGGCGTCGGTCAACTGCGTGTCGGGCAAGCCGGACACGACGGACGGCGCCTGGCGGCCGAGCGCCGCCGAGAGCCCGCACGGCACGCACGTGGCGGGCGAGATCGCCGCCGCGAAGAACGGCATCGGCGTCACCGGTGTCGCGCCCGGCGTGAAGGTGTCCGGCATCAAGGTCTCCACCACGGCCGGCTTCTTCTACACGGAGGCCGTCGTCTGCGGCTTCATGTGGGCGGCCGAGCACGGCGTGGACGTCACGAACAACAGCTATTACACCGACCCGTGGTACTTCAACTGCAAGAACGACCCGGACCAGAAGGCGCTCGTCGAGGCCCTCACCCGGGCGACGAAGTACGCGGAGAAGAAGGGCACGGTCAACGTCGCGGCGGCCGGCAACGAGAACTACGACCTCGCCGCCGACGAGATCACCGACCCGACCTCGCCGAACGACTCGACCCCCTCGGACCGTGTCATCGACCCGTCCGAGTGCCTCGACATCCCGACCCAGCTGCCGGGTGTCGTCACGGTCGCGTCGACCGGCGCGAAGGGCATCAAGTCGTCCTTCTCCAACCACGGCCTGGGCGTCATCGACATCGCGGCCCCCGGCGGCGACTCGACGCGCTACCAGACCCCCGCCCCGCCCGCCACCAGCGGCCTGATCCTCGGCCCGCTGCCGGGCGGCTCATGGGGCTACATGGCCGGTACGTCGATGGCGTCCCCGCACGTCGCGGGCGTCGCGGCCCTGATCAAGTCGACGCACCCGCACGCCTCGGCCGCCCTGGTCAAGGCCCTGCTGTACGCGGAGGCCGACGCCACGCCGTGCACGGACCCGTACGACATCGACGGTGACGGCAAGGTCGACGCGGTCTGCGAGGGCTCGAAGAACCGCAACAGCTTCTACGGCTGGGGCACCGCGGACGCGCTGGACGCGGTGACCAAGTAGGACCCGCGCGGTCCGAGGGCATCGCGTGAGTGAGGGGCCGGGCGGCCGTGTGCTGCCCGGCCCCTTCGTGTTCGCAGGCACGCTGCCGACGGGGCGGTGTCGACGGCACGCTGTCGACGGGTGCGGATTCCCTGCGCCCCCGGCTGAGTCGGGGGGCGGCCGGGCGCGTATGCATGGGCGGAATGCCCGTGGGGCGGGTGGAATGCCGTTCCACCAGTTGTTTTCCAGGACTTGCCCCGGTCTGGGACGACTGGTGAAGATCTTGGGGTGAGTTCGATACGACCGACTGCCGACACGGGTGGCGAGGCCGGCGCCCCCCGGGTGAGCGCGGCCTCCCTCCAGCGTTCCGTCACCGTGCTCGCCCTGGTGGCGCTGGCCGCGCTGATCCCCCTGCTCGGGCCGTCCCTGGCGCTGGACGGCACGGGCGAGGCCGCCGCGCCCGGGGTGGGCGGGATCGCGTTGCTGCGGACCGTCCTGTTCGCGGCGGTGTGCGTGCCGGCCGGCGAGCTGTTCGTCACCCGGCTGGCGCGTCGGGTGCCCGGCGCTCCCCGGGAGGACGCGCCGCGCAGCTGGGCCCCGGTGTCGGCCGCAGCCGGTTTCGTCGCCTCGCTCGGTCTGGCCTCCGTGGTGGCCACCGGGAACCTGGTGCCGCGCCGGCTCTCCGACATGGACATCGGCGGGCTCTACCAGTCGAGGGACGGCGCGCTCGCGCTCCTGGAGGTCAACGCGTTCGTCGTACTGGGCCTGTGCGCCCTGTCGCGCCGGCCGGGCACCCAGGTGTGGCCGCTGGCCGCGGTGGCCGTCGCGGAGGCCCTGCGCGCCCATCCGACGACCGAACAGAGCCCGCTGATCGGTTCGGGGCTGACGCTCGTTCATGTGACCTGTGCGGCCCTGTGGGCGGGCGGGCTGCTGTACGTACTGCGCACACTGCTCCGGTGGCGGAACAGTGCCCCCGGGGAGGGTGCCGCGCTGTTGGGCCTCTACGCGCGCGTGGCGGCCGTCCTGCTCGCCGCGATCACCGCGACGGGCGTGGGCAGCACCCTGCGCCGGATGCCGCCCGGCACGGTACTGGACCAGCTGACGACGACGGCGTACGGGCGCACGCTGCTCGCGAAGGTGCTCCTCGTGGTCGTCGTCGCCGTCCTCGCGCTGTGGGCCCGGCGTCGGCTGCGCCGGGCGGCCGACCCGCTCACCGCCTACTCCCCCGCGCGCGCGGAGGTCGTGGTGCTGGGTCTTGTGGTGGCGGTCTCCGCCCTGCTCACGGCGGTGCCGGTGCCGATCCGCTGGTGACCCTCCCGGGGCCGCGGGGGCCGGTCAGCCGGTGACCATGACCTTGAGCGCGGTGCGCTCGTCCATCGCCTTGTAGCCGTCCGGCACGCCGTCCAGAGCGACCGTCAGGTCGAAGACGGGCGAGGGGTCGATGGTCCCGTCCAGCACGTCGGGCAGCAGTTCCGGGATGTAGGCACGGACGGGCGCGACCCCGCCCCGCAGGGCGATGTTCCGGTCGAACATGACGCTCAGGTCGAGGCCGGTGCCGCTGCCGTGCGGCACGCCGACGAAGCCGATGGCGCCGCCGTCGCGGGTGATGTTCACGGCCGTGCTCATCGACTGCTCGGTGCCGACGGCCTCGACGACGGCGTGGGCACCCTGGCCGCGGGTGAGTTCACGGACCGCCTCGACGGCCGCGTCCCCGCGTTCGGCGACCACGTCGGTGGCCCCGAAGCGCCGCGCGATGTCCGTACGCGTCTCATGGCGGCCCAGGGCGATGATCCGCTCGGCGCCGAGGCGCTTGGCGGCGAGCACGGCGCACAGGCCGACCGCTCCGTCGCCGACGACGGCCACCGTGGCGCCGGGGCGGGCGCCCGCGCCGAGGGCGGCGTGATGGCCGGTCCCCATGACGTCGGAGAGGGTGAGCAGGGCGGCCAGCAGACGGTCGTCGGAGGCGGCCCCGGCGGGCAGCGCGACGAGCGTGCCGTCGGCGTACGGGACACGCACGGCCTCCCCCTGTCCGCCGTCGGACCCCACGGAACCCCAGAATCCGCCGTGTTCGCAGGAGGTGGTGAGCCCTTCGCGGCAGTAGTCGCACACGCCGTCGGACCACATGAAGGGCGCGACGACGAGATCGCCCCGGCGGACCGTGCCCACCTCGGCGCCGGTCTCCTCGACGATCCCGAGGAACTCGTGCCCGATGCGCTGCCCGGGTGTGCGCGCGGACTCGCCCCGGTACGCCCACAGGTCGCTGCCGCAGACGCAGGAGCGCAGGACCCGTACGACGGCGTCGCCCGGCTGCCGCACCACCGGGTCGGGAACGTCCTCCACGCGCAGGTCGAACGGGGCGTGGATGGTGGTGGCGCGCATGCGGGGTCCTGCTTCCGGCTCGGGTGGTGACGGTGCTCAGGTGGTGACCGTCTTCAGGTGGACGGTCGTGGGGCGGACGGTCGGGAGGTGGTGACGGTCCGCTTCCCACGGTACGTCGCAGACGGATCGGAGCGCGCGCCGGGCGCCCGGAGTACGCCGCTGACCAGCAGGTACTGCGCCGCGATGTAGGTCAGCATGATCCACAGGTCGGGCCGTGGCGGCTGCGGCCGTTCGGCGACGCCGGTGGCGATGAGGGTGTCCGACAGCATGAACAGGGCGCCGCCGGCCGCCGCGAGGGGCCCGAGCCGCGTGGCGCCGTACGCCATCGCGGTCAGCAGCAGGCTGTAACCGGCGACGGGCACGCGGAGGCCGGCGGGAAGACCCGGCCACAGGAGGGTGACGGTCGCGACGAGGGCGAGGGCGTACGCGGCTGCCGTGAGACGGGCCGATCGCGTGCCTGGGGCAGCCGATCCGCCGAGCTTCGCGAAGAGCAGCAGGTAGCAGACATGGCCCGCCGCGAAGGAGGCCATCCCGGCGAGGAACGCCGGTTCGGTGTCGAGGAGGAGCAGGACGTCGCCGCCCCACCCGAACAGCAGGGCACCGACGAGGAGCCGGGGCCCGCCGCACAGATGCGCGCAGGCGGCGAGCAGGGGCATCAGCAGCGGCTTGGCCACGGCGTGACCGGTGTCGAGGCCGACGGCCAGGGAGACGAGGTCCACGGCGCCGACCAGGGCGAAGGAGACGCCGAGGGCGACGAGCGGCACGCGCGCGTGGCGCGGATTCACGCGGCGGACTCCGGGACGGGGGTCTCCGTGGAGGCGGCCCGCACCGGAGAGGGTGCGGAGGCGGCGTCGGGCCCCGAGGGGCGGGGCTGCCAGCCCGGCCCGCCGAACACCCGACCGGCCCGCTCGCGCCAGCTCCCCGCCGCCCGCAGGTCCCTGGCGATGGCGGCGTACTCGTGCGTGGCGACCCGGATCGGGTTGTACGTGCGGATGTTCTTGGTCAGCCCGTACACCGGCCGGTCCGTCTCCGGGACGAACGACCCGAAGAGCCGGTCCCAGACGATCAGGATCCCGCCGAAGTTCCGGTCGAGATAGCCGCCCTGGGAGGCGTGGTGGACCCGGTGGTGCGAGGGCGTGTTGAAGACGAACTCGAAGGCCCGGGGCAGCTTGTCGATGCGCTCGGTGTGGATCCAGAACTGATAGACGAGGTTCGCGGACGAGCAGAACGCGAGCGCGGCCGGGTGGACGCCGAGGGCGATGAGGGGCACGTAGAACGGCCACACCGTCCAGGTCGTCCACGGCTGCCGCAGCGCGGTGGTCAGATTGAACTTCTCACTGCTGTGGTGCACCACATGACAGGCCCACAGGATGCGGATCACATGGTGTCCGCGGTGGGACCAGTAGTAGAAGAAGTCCTGCGCCAGCAGAAGCAGTGGCACGGTCCACCACAGGACGGGCACGCGCAGTGGTGTCAGCTCATATATGGCGGTGTAGACGGCGAGGATCGGGATCTTCCACAGGAAGTCGAAGGCCATGCTTCCCAGGCCCATGCCGACACTGGTGGCGGCATCCTTCGTCTCGTATCCGGCGTCGTCCTCGTCCGGATGGATGCGGACGCTCACCATCTCCACCACGGTGAGCAGCACGAAGGCGGGTATCGACCACAGCACGACATCGGGCAGGTTCGGCATTACTGCACCGTAGGACGGCCGGCCGACTGCGGCTAGACGTTGTTACCCACAAGTATTACCGACGGTACGCGCTTGTTTCTTGGTGATCTCCACCAAGGGCACCGGGCGTACCCCGCGGGCCGGGCCGGCCCGGACCGACCCGGCCCGTCACGAGGTCGGCGTGCGCCGTCACCAGACCCGTACCGACCCTCCCCGTGCGAACGCCGGGCTCGTCGCGTCCGGTGGGGGGTCGTCCAGCGGCTGTGCGATCTCCTCCGCCGTCGGGCCGATCTTCGCCGCCAGGGGGTCGAGGAGGGCCAGGTCGAAGCCGTACACGCGGGCCGCGTTCCCGCCCGCCATCGCGGTGATCTCCTCGCGCGGCAGGCCCGCGTACGCGATCCGCAGACCTTCCCTGCTGTAGGGGTACGTGCCCTCGTCGTGCGGGTAGTCGCTGCCCCACATGATCTTGTCGAGGCCGATGCGGTCCCGCAGCGGCACCTCGTGGGGGCGCATGAAACTGGCTCCTACGAAGCAGTTGTCGCGCCATACCTGGGAAGGACCCCTGCCCATCGAGGCGGCGAGACCCGCGCCGAACTTGGACTCGGCGGTGGCCGCCTTCGTCGCCGCGGCCACCAGGCGGCCGTGGTAGTAGTCCAGCATGTCGAGCACCCCGGGGATCCAGCCCGAACCCTGCTCGGTCAGGACGAGTTTCAGGCCCGGGTGGCGGCGGAAGGCGCCGCCGAAGATCAGGTGCCAGAGCGCGCGGTGCGAGAACCAGGTCGTCTCCACCATGAAGACCGCGCGGGCCGCGGGCTCCTCGCCCAGCGGTGGCGACGCCGAGCCCGCGTGGTGGTTCACGGGGACGTCCAGTTCCTCGCACACGGCCCAGATGGGGTCGTACGCCGCCGAGTACAGCTCCGGGAGTCCCGAGCCCGGCGGGGTGCCGGGCAGCAGGAGACCGCCCCTGAGGCCCGCCCCGACGGCCCACCTGATCTCCTTCACCGCCTCCCCCACGTCGTTCAGGAGGATCTGGAAGACGCCCGCCCGGCGGCCGGGGGCGGCCGAACAGAAGTCCGCGAGCCAGCGGTTGTGGGCGCGCAGGCCCGCCCAGCGCCGCTCGAACTCCTCCGCCGCCGGCGCCGGTGCCATCAGCGACCCGGAGGGAAAGAACGGCGGGACGGTGTTCGGGAACACGACCTCGGCGACGATGCCGTCCTGTTCCAGCTCCGCGAGCCTGCGCTCCGAGTTCCAGTTCCTGTCGGCCGTGTCGGCCACCAGGTCCTCGTACGGATTGACGTACGTGGCCGCCCAGGCGTCGAACGCGTCGTGGTACGCCTTCGGCAGGTACGGCCGGTAGTCCAGCAGGTCGGCCCCGGCGTGGCAGTCCGCCGAGATGACGGTGTAGCGGTCCGGGCCGCTCGTAGGTTCCGTGCTCACGGGGCCACCCCCAGGACCGGGAAGTCGTGGTCCGTCAGCCAGTGGCGGCCCACCTCGCGCGAGCGCGCCCAGGACGCCTCGACCGCCGGCTGGTCCTCGGACTGGCCGAGGTCCGCCGGGGTGGGGCCGATGCGCCGCGCGAGCGGGGCCAGCCTGTCGGTGTCGAAACCGAAGACCTCCGCCGCCGCGAGGCCCAGCATGCGGCGGGTCTCCGTCACCGGGATGTCGTGGAAGGTCCGCGACAGCCACGCGCGCGTGTCGGGCCAGGTGCCCTCCGGGTGCGGGAAGTCGCTTCCCCAGAGGATGTTGTCGACGCCGATCTCGTACCGCTGGGCCAGTTCACGGCGTTTGGTGTTGGTCGCGCAGATGAAGACCTGGCGGTCGAGGTACTCGTGCGGCGGACGCCGCAGTTCCGCGAAGGGGGACAGCTTCTTGCCGCCGTGCGCGCCCAGGTAGAGCCGGTCCATGAACCACAGCAGGTTCGGCAGCCACCAGCAGCCGGACTCCGCCACACCGAACCTGAGCCCGGGGTGGCGTTCGAAGACACCGGACCAGAGCAGGAACCACAGGGGGCGCGCGGGCCACCAGGTCACCTCGCTCACATAGATGCCGAGGTGGTCGCCGTACTCGTGGCGCGGCGCCGCTCCGGAGTGGGTCACCACCGGCATCCCGCACTCGGCCGCCGCCGCCCACACGGGGTCGTAACGGCGGTCGTGGTAGGGCTCCTTGTCGACCCACATGGAGGGGATCATCAGGGCGCCGAGTCCCGACTCCTTGGCGCGGTGGATCTCGGCGACGACCTGTCCGGTGGGTGCCGTGACGGGCAGCAGGGCGACTCCGCAGTGCCGTTCGGGGTGCTCGCCGACGAACTCGGCGAGCCACCTGTTGTGGGCCTGCGCGCCCGCCATGCCGAGGTCCGGGTCGTGGTCGCCGGAGAGGCCGAGGCCCACTCCGAAGGGCGCGGCCGTGCGGCTGTCCACGGCGTCGGCGTCCGGGAAGACCACCTCGCCCGCCACCCCGTCGCCGTCCAGTTCCTTGAGGCGCTGTGCGGAGTCCCAGCCGCCGCGCAGGCCCTCCTCGTTGTCGTGGAACCACTTGTCGGCGAAGGACTCGTTGCGGATGCCCAGGCGTGTCATCTCCTCGCGGCGGCGGCCCTGTCCCGCGAGGAACTCGTCGAAGTCCCGGTGGAACCGGGCCTCCAGATAGGGCCGGTACTCCTCGGTGGGCAGTCCGGCGTGGCAGTCGGAGGAGATGATCAGATAGGGCTCCGGTGCAGAGGCCATAACGGCTCCTCGGTTCGGTCCTCGGTCCAGTCAGTCCAGGATGAAGTGCTCCAGGTACGCCGGATCGGCGCGGGCGAGCATCGAGCGCGACCGCGCGCGGATCTGCGCGTCGCTGTGTTCGCTCTCGGGCAGCAGCCAGAAGCGGTCCGCGCGGATGCCGTCCGCCACGAAGTCGGCGACCTGCTCGACCGGCGTGAACCGCACCTCCTGCCCCGCCTCCCGCATCGCGGCCTCCCACTGGTCGAGGCTGCGGTACGGGGTTCTGCGGGGCCGCTGCTTGGCGTACCGGGCGGGCCTGTTGCGGTGCGACTCCCACAGGCCCGTACGGAGCATGTGGGGCCCGGGGAAGAGCACGGAGGCCCCCACGCGCGCGTGCTCCGCCTTCAGGTGGGCGTACAGGGACTCGGTCATCGTCACGACGGCCGACTTGGTGACGGCGTACACGGACGCGGTGGGCAGGGGCGCGATACCGCCGTCGCCGGACGAGGTGTTGACGATGTGGCCCGGTCCGCCGCCGGCCAGCATCCTCGGTACGAAGGCCTGGATGCCGTGGAAGACACCCCACACGTTGACGGCGAACGCCCATTTCCAGTCGTTCGGGTCGTGCTCCCACATCCGGCCCTCGGCGCCCGAGCCGACCCCCGCGTTGTTGCACAGGACGTGCACGGCACCGAACTTCTCGTACGTCTCCTCGGCGAGCGCGACGACCTCCTCGCGCTCCCCGACGTCCACCACGCGCGCGTGCACCACGGCCCCGTCCTCGCGCAGCGCGGCGGCGGCCTTCTCCAGGGCGCCCTCCTCCACGTCCGCGAGGACGACCTTCAGCCCGTCCGCCGCGAACCGCCGTGCCAGGGCCAGTCCGACCCCGCTCGCCGCGCCCGTGACGACGGCGACCTGCCCCTCGGCCAGTTCCATCAGACGCTCCCCTGGGGCGGTCCGTCGAGGATCTGCCGGGGGTCGTCGTACCGCTGGTGGATGTACGGCAACAGCGCCTGCGCGTCGACGCGTTCGACGACCGTGCCCTTCTGGTCCGTGGTCTTCTCTCCGATGGTGATCCCGACGAGTTCACGGACCGGGAGGTCGGCCACGGGGTCGTACATCGACTCCCGCAGGACGACGTCTCCGGAGATCCGCTCCAGCTTCCGCACCTTCTCGTTGCGCACGCAGTGCACGAGGACGGGACCGGCGTCGAAACCGGAACCGTCGCCCGAACCGTCCACCGCGGGAAGGAACTTGAAGTAGAAGTCGGTCTTGCGGTTCGGCTCCGGCAGGGGCAGCGGCCCACTCACGGCGCCGCGCACCTCCACGAACTCGATGCCGTGCCGGGCGAGGACGGCGCGTACGACGAGGCCCTCGCGCTCGACCGTCACCTCGCCCAGTTTCTTGGGTTCGCCGAAGACCTCACGGCCGCCGACGAGAGCCCGTTCGTGGGTCATCGGCATGACGAGCGGATACCAGCCCTCGATCCCGTCGTGCGCGGCGGCGACCGCGAACGAGCCCGCGCCCAGCGGGTATCCGGGCAGGTCCACCTTGCTGATGTTCACCCTGACGAGGGGTCGTCCGGTGGGTTTGAGCGGAGGCGGCAGGACCGCCGCGACCGCGTCCGGGTCGCTCTCCCAGACGGCCACCACGCCGGTGGACCAGATGTCGGGGAGCCGGGAAACCGCGGTGCGCGCGGCGGCGATCTCCGCCCCGGTCCGCGCGCCGTACCGTACGCGTGCCATGCCGTACCGCCCTTCGCGTCGCATGCGTTCCGCTCGTGCGTGTCACTCGCGCATTCCGCTCGTCCGGGTGGCCCGTGCGGTCAGTCCGCGCCGGCCACCCGTTCAGTCCAGGCGCGCAGCACGGTCGCACCGGGCGCGGCAATGGTCCATAGCCGTGCAGGCACGAGCCCGTGGGAAAACGCCGGAATGTCGTCGAAGGGGACTGAATCCGCCCCGGGTTCGGACTCCGGGGACAGGAGTGTCAGTCGCGCCCCTTATCCTCAGTGACCATGCTCGAAGACCGTCAGACCGCACCGTCCGCCACCCCGTGGCCGGCCGCGTATCCCCAGGGGTACGCGGTCGTCGACGTCGAGACCACAGGGCTGGCCCGCGACGACCGCATAGTGTCGGCCGCGGTCTACCGGCTGGACGCGCGCGGCGAGGTCGAGGACCACTGGTACACGCTGGTCAACCCGGAGCGGGACCCGGGCCCGGTGTGGATCCACGGTCTGACGAGCGACGTTCTCGAAGGGGCGCCCCTGTTCCCGGAGATCGCCGAGGAGTTCGCGACCCGGCTTGAGGGCCGGGTGCTCGTCGCGCACAACGCGGTCTTCGACTGGTCGATGATCGCCCGGGAGTACGCGCGCGCCGAGCGCGAGGCGCCGGTCCGTCAGCGGCTGTGCACCATCGCGCTGTCCAAGGAACTGCGGCTGCCGCTGGCCAACCACAAGCTGGAGTCGCTGGCCGCGCACTTCGGCGTCGTACAGCAGCGCGCGCACCACGCGCTGGACGACGCGCGCGTGCTCGCCGAGGCGTTCCGGCCGAGTCTGCACACCGCCGCACGCGACGGCGTACGGCTGCCGCTCCTGGAGTGCCGGCCGCTGACGGAGTGGACGGACCGGGCGGCCCCGGTCATCGGACGGCAGTCCGCGGGCTCCGGGGGCTACTCGTCCGGTGGTTACTCGTCGGGCCCGCCCGCGAGTTGGCGTCCCTCGCGCAAGCGGCCCGCCTGCCCGTATCCCAATCCGGGCCGTTACGAACCGGGCAGGCAGCTCAAACAGGGCATGCGGATCGCGTTCTCCGGGGACACCTCGGTCGAGCGCGACCTCCTGGAGGACCGTGCCGTCGAGGCCGGGCTGCATGTCGCGACGAGCCTGTCCCGGCTGACCAGTCTGCTCGTCACGAACGACCCGGAGTCCGGTACGTCCAAGGTGGTCAAGGCCCGCCAGTTCGGCACCCCGGTCGTCGACGAGGCGGCGTTCGGCCAGCTCCTCGGGAACGTGGAACCGGCGGCGGGACAGGCGGCGGGACCGGCAGCGCGGACGTGACCGTACGGACGGGTGATTGCCGGGCGACTCGCCCACCGACCGCTCGCCCGGACCGCGGGAACGGCCCACCCTGTGGCGCATGGCGACATGTGAGGTTTGCGGCAACAGCTACGGAATGACCTTCGAAGTCCACGCACAGGGAGCGGTGCACGTCTTCGACTGCTTCTCCTGCGCGATCCACCGCATGGCACCCCTGTGCGAGCACTGCCGGGTGCAGATCATCGGACAGGGCGTCGAGGTCGAGGGCCACTGGTACTGCGGTGCCCACTGCGCCCGCGCGGAGGGAAAGGTGGGGATCATCGACAGGGTGTGACCCGGCACGCGGAAGAGCCGGTACCCGACCGAACGCGCCCCACGACCCGGTTGTACGGTCGTGGGGTGTACCGCTTCCTGTTGTCCCGGCAGTGGGTGATCCTCACCCTCATCATGCTCGCGCTCATCCCGACGATGATCGAGCTGGGCTTCTGGCAACTGCACCGGCACGAGCACAAGGTCGCGCTGAACCGGGTGATCTCGGACTCGCTGTCCGCGAAACCGGTCCCCGCCGAGTCGCTGACCGCGCCGGGGCAGGCGTTCAAGCACGAGAACCTGTACCGCCGGGTGACGGCGAAGGGCACGTTCGACACCGCCGACGAGGTCGTGGTCCGCCGCCGCACCAACTCCGACGAAGAGGTCGGCTTCCACGTACTGACACCGTTCGTCCTGGACGACGGCCGGCTCCTCATGGTGAACCGCGGCTGGATCCCCGCGGACGGCGCGCAGACCGAGTTCCCGAGAATTCCCGCGCCCGCGCGGGGCGAGACCACGGTCACCGGGCGGCTGATGGCCGACGAGACGTCCGGCGGCAGCGGCATCAAGGACGTCAGCGGACTGCCCGACCGCATGGTCATGCTGATCAACAGCGAGCAGCAGGCGAAGGCGCTCGGCAGGCAGGTCCTCGGCGGGTACGTCGAACTGACCGCGCCCGAGCCGAAGGGTGACGTGCCCGAACTGATCGGGGCGCCCAACCACAGCGACATCGGTCCCCACATGGCGTACGCGGTCCAGTGGTGGCTCTTCGCCGCGGGCGTTCCGGTGGGCTTCGTGATCCTGGCCCGCCGGGAACGCCGTGACCGGGCGGAAGCGGCGGCCGAGGCGGAGTCCACCCCGGCGACGGAGCCGGCCACGGTCTGACCGCGGCGCGCGGTCGACCCCCCTCAAAGCGAAAAGATTGCGCAGTTCCCCGCGCCCCTGAAGACGCCGGGGCACCCGCGCGCTTTTAGGGGCGCGGGGAACGGCGCAATCTTTTAAGGGGCGCGGGGAA
This sequence comes from Streptomyces sp. NPDC127119, assembly GCF_042677425.1. Classification (NCBI taxonomy): domain Bacteria; kingdom Bacillati; phylum Actinomycetota; class Actinomycetes; order Kitasatosporales; family Streptomycetaceae; genus Streptomyces; species Streptomyces sp. NPDC127119. Next base: position 16,857 of record NZ_JBHXTO010000176.1, read on the forward strand.
CTGCGCGGCCAGCCCCCACCGG
>NZ_JBHXTO010000177.1:0-16859 GCF_042677425.1 Streptomyces sp. NPDC127119
CCCAAAAACAACGGCGCCGTCGTGGCCGGCCCCGTCCTCAAACGATCGCGCCGTCGTGGGTGTTCGCGCAGTTCCCCGCGCCCCTAAAGACGACGGCGCCGTCGTGGTCGGCCGCGCCGTGAAAACGACCGCGCCGTCGTGGCTGGCCGCGCAGTTCCCCGCGCCCCTAAAGACGACGGCGCCCGCCCCCGGAGACGAAAAGCCGGGGCGCAGCCCCGTTTTTCAGGGGCGCGGGGAACTGCGCGGCCAGCCACGACGGCGCCGCACCCTACAACCGGACCGGACCGGGCCGGGGCCGGAGCAGAGCGCGTCCCTCAGACGCCGAACTCCGTGGGCGACAGCCCAAGCGCCTGGCACGCCTCACGAATCGCCTGCTGCTCGGACGCCTCGAAGTGACCGTCCGCGCCCGCGACCACCATGCCGGTCTGGACGACCGCACGGGCCTCCGTCGGCTTCTTGGCCGCCTTGGCGATGTCGCGCAGCGCCTCCGCCTTGCCCTGTGCGAAGTTGGCCGTGAGCCGGTCCACGTGCTGGTTGAAGCGCTGGCGCAGCTGGTCCGCGGGGAAGTTCTGCAGCACCTCGTTCGAGGCGATCAGCTCCTCCACGCGCTGCCGCTCCGCCGGGTCGACGTGCCCGTCGGCCGCGGCCACCAGGGCGCACATCGCCATGCTGGCGTCCCGGTAGGAGCCGCTCTTCAGCTCGGCCTTCGCCGACGCGAGCTGGGACTTGAACAGCCCGAGCAGCTGAGCCTTCGAGCCGCCGCCGGAGGAGCCCGAGGAACCGGCGGAGGACGAGCCGGGCGCATGGCCACCGTGCTGTCCCTGACCCGTCCCTCCCCCGCCGCTCCGGGACTGCTGGAGGTTCTTCGCCTGCTCCTTGAGCCGGTCGAACATCGCCACTACTGCCACCTCGGCTTCTGCTGTTACCTGTACACGGTTGATTCCTGTACGCGGTCCGTCAGATGAACGGCTGCCGCGTCAGGAGAGGTTCCCGATTGGCAAAGGTAACGTAAAAAGATCATGTGCAGGGCCGAGTCGGGCGAACCCGGTCTATCCCACGGGCGCAAGCACGGTCGTACGGCCTCCGAGCGCCGCGGAGAACTGGTCCGTGACCTGCGCCAGGGCCTCCGCAGCTCCCGGTGCGACGGTCAGACCGCCGTCGTCCCCGGCGGTGATGTCCTTGTCGAGCGTGAACCAGCCCTGGACGATGTGCGCGGCCCCCATGGAGCTGAGAACCGGGCGCAGCGCGTAGTCGATGGCCAGGACATGGGCCGTACTGCCGCCGGTGGCGAGCGGCAGCACCGTCTTGCCGGCCAGCGCGTACTGCGGGAGCAGGTCGAGCAGCGACTTGAGCAGCCCCGAGTAGGCGGCCTTGTAGACGGGGGTGCCGATCACCACGCCGTCCACCCGCTCGAACAGTGCCGTGGCCTCGACGACGGCCGGGTGCCGGAAGTCGGCACCGAGCAGCGCCTCGGCGGGCAGGGTGCGTACCTCCAGGGAGATGACGTCGTGCCCCTGGTCCCGTAGCCGGTCGTCCAGGTGGCGCAGGAGTCGCGTGGTGCGGGAGGTGGCCGAAGGGCTTCCGGAGACGGACAGAATCGCGGCCATGAGGGGACCTTTCAGGATTCGGGGTTCGGACGTGGCACGTGAGGGGTGGGGCGCGGCCCGCTCACCAGTCGCTGGTCTCCACGACGATCAGGGGCACCAGTTCGTTGCGCAGGGTCTCCAGGAAGGTGACGGTCTCGGCCGCCACGGAGCGGTGCTGGAGGTCGTTCAGCACGTCGTGGTGGCCGCCGCGGACGGTCGACAGGCGGGCGCGGGGCAGGGACTTGGCGGTGCGGACGAGCGCGTCGTGGTCAGCGAGCGGATCGGCGTCGCCGACGAGGATGAGCGCGGGCACATCGGCCTCGCTGCCGTGGGCCGCCGCGAGCAGGGCCTCCGGCACCGGCTCGCCGAGTGCGCCGCGGCGTACCCGGGTGTCGTCCGTGAGCCGGCCCCGGTGGGCGGGGCAGGACGTGCGTACGTCGAGTTCGTCGTCCCAGGTTCCGGCGGCGTCGACGGCGCCGGTGGCGTGGCCGGGAAGTCCGGCGAGTACGACGGCGTCCGGTCGCAGGCCGGTCGGGGTGCCACCCGTGCCGACGAGCGCGGCGACGGCCAGGGCCCCGGTGTCAGCGCCCACGAACACGACCGGTCGGACGATCCCTTCCCCGGTCCCGTTCTCGGTTCCGTTCTCCCCCACGGTCCCGTGACCGGCGGCGGTCAACCGTGCGCCGAAGTCGGCCAGTTGGCCGTCCAGGTCGGCGGCGTCGATGTCCGGGGCATCGACGACACGGACGCGGTAGGCGTCTGCGGCGAGTCGCCTGCCCAGCCGGGTGTAGGTCTCGCGGGTCTCTCCCCTGCCGGGGACCACGATGACGGTGCCGCGCGTGCGCAGGCCCTCGGGGGCGTGGTGGTCGGTGTATTCGGTCATGTCAGACTCCTGCGAGTGCGGGCTCGGTCGCGGGCTGCCAGCCCAGGGCGGGTGCCACCTCGGTCGCGATGAGTTCGAGGGCGCGGACGGCGGTGTCGTGGTCGAGGACGGCGGGGTTGAACTGGGTGATCAGGTCGGTCGCGAGGGGCAGCACCTTCTCCTGCCGCAGCTCCGCGACGATCTCCTCGGTGGAGCCGTAGAAGCAGTGGAAGCGGCGCAGCGCCTCCTCCGGCGCGAGGCCCTCGGGGAAGGCGCCGCTGTCGGCCATGCGCAGCGCCGCCCGGTGCACGTCGTCACCGATGTGCCGAAGGGCCGTGCGCCGGTCCTTCGCCGGGAACACGAACCGGGACAGCCCGATCCGCGGGCGACGCGGCCGGTCCCATGCGTCCAGGTATGCGTCGGCCCAGGGCCGCTGTATCTCGTCGGTGGGTGCGTCGAACCCGTAGGCCGCGCGGTTGAGCAGCAGGTTCGAACCGCCGGCGGCGGCGTGCCGGGCGCCGGGTCCGCTGAAGACGCCCTGCCAGATCCGGTCGGAGAAGTCGCCGGGCGCGGGCTGGACGCGGAATCCGGGTGTACGCACCTCCTCACCGGCCAGGGCCGTGCGCAGCACGCTCAGATGCTCGGTGGTCAACTCGCGCTTGCGGGCGGGGTCCCGGCCGAAAGCGGCGTACTCCAGCTCGCTGTATCCGCTGCCGACGCCGACCTCGACGCGCCCGCCGCTGAGCGTGTCGACGACGGCGACGTCCTCGGCGAGGCGCAGCGGGTCCTCCAGCGGCAGCACCGTGATGGCCGTGCCGAGGCGGATGCGGGTGGTGCGGGCCGCGGCGTGGGCGAGGAACGTCCAGGGTGAGGAGAGGCCGCCACCGCTTCCGGGGACGTGGTGCTGGGCCACCCAGCCGACGTCGAAGCCGAGTTCGTCGGCGACGACGAAGAGTTCGGTCGCGTTGCGGTAGGTCTGGGCCAGGTCGGTGCCCCGCCCCTGCACATGGGTGAGGAAGCCGAGTCTGAAGCGCGGTGTTCCGGTGGTCATGAGGTGTTCGCCTTTCGAAGTCGTCCGCTGCGTCGCCGAGTTGCCGAGCGGCTCACAGTTCGGCTCCGCGTCCGAGACCGCCGGGACCGCTTCCGGGACCGCTTCCGGCTCCGCCGACCGAGACGAGTCCCTGGGTGCCCGTGCCGTCGGTGTCGGTGTCGGCGTCGGCGTCGGCGTCGGTCCCCCGCTCGCCGCCGGCCCCCAGCACCCGGTCCAGGACCGCGCCGGCGCCTCCGCCGGGGAGTTGGGTGCCACGCCAGGCGACGTGCTGATCGGGGCGTACGAGGACGTTCCCGGTGCCGTAGACCGCGCGGGCCTCGGGGTGGGTCAGGTGGATCACGGCGAAGGGCAGTGCCCGTGCCGCGGCCTCCGCGACGAAGGCCTGCTCGACGTCACGGTCCTCGGTGAGCACGAGCAGGGCCAGTGAGACACCGATGCGGTCGTGGAGCGTGCCGCCGTACGGGTCGACGTGTCCGTCGGGGGCGCGGTGGCCCGGTCGCGGGTCGTCCTCGTAGACGTCCGCACGCCAGCGTGGTTCGGAGGCGAGCTGGCCGGGTTCGTACCAGACGGCGCTCGACGCGTCGTAGCGCTCGTCGAAGGTGACGCCCGCCGCCGGGTCCCGGTCCTTGCCGAGCCGTTCACCGATCTCCTGCCGGCGCCGCACGGCCTCCGGGCCGAGGTCGGCGTCGTCGGGGATGCCGCCGCGGCGGATCTCCGCGAGGGTCGACTGGGTGCGGCGGGCCCGCTGGAGGGAGTGGTCGGCGATCCGCCAGTTGTGTCTGCGGCGCTCCTCGTCGTAGGAGTCGAGCAGCGTCCGCGGCGCGTGACCGCCGATCACCGCGGCCAGTTTCCAGCCGAGGTTGACGACGTCGCCGAAGCCCTCGCCGAGGTTGCCGCCGGGAGTACGGACATGCGCGGCGTCACCGGCCAGCAGGACCCGGCCGCGGTGGAACGTCTCGGCAATCCGGGTGGCGTGGTAGAACGTCGTCGCCGAGACCAGTTCGAGGTCCAGGTCGAACCCGAACGCGGCCCGGCCGATCTCCAGCAGCTCGTCCTCGGTGGGCTCGTGGTCGAGCGGGTACGGGCCCGCGTAGACCCGCCACTCGCGGGTGCTCACCGCCGCCAGGAAGCCGGACGCCTTCGCGTTGACGACGATGTTGCTGCCGCTCGGCGCCGCTCCGACCCGGTCGCTGATGTCGCCGGTACGGACGATGAGCCGCAGCCGCTTCTCGGTGGCGTGCTCGCCCTCGCGCCCGATGCCCGCCAGCCGCCGGGTGGTGCTGCTCCCGCCGTCGGTGCCCAGCACGTAGGCGGCACGGACGGTGCGCCGCTCACCCCCGGCCACGCCCCCGGCCCCGTCACCAGCCACGCCAACGCCCACGATCTCGGCGTCGATGCCGTCGGCGTGCTCGTGGAGTGCCTGGAGTTCCCAGCCGCCCGCGACGCTCACGCCCTGTTCCCGCAGCCGGTCGAGGAAGACCTGCTGGAGCACGGTCTGCGGCCGTCGCAGCGCTTCCTCCGACGCGTACGGGGTCGTGTGGCGAGGGGAGTTGAAGGACGGGCGCGGCAGCGGGACCAGTTCGTGTCCGGCCAGGGAGGTGACCAGTCTGGTGCCCTGGTTCCACTCCGGCGGGTAGGTCCAGGCGTCCCGGATGCGCTGGAGCAGCCCCCAGCGGCGGAAGTGTTCCACCACGCGCGGGGTGTGTCCCATCGCTCCGGCCCGTACCAGGGTCGCGGTGCGGGCGCGGTCCACGACGGCGACGCGGACGCCGCGTCCGGCCAGTTCGACCGCGGCGGAGAGGCCGACGGGGCCCGCGCCGACGATCAGTACGTCCACCGTGTCCGGCGGGGTGGCGGCCGGGAACCGTACCGTGTGGACGTCACGCCCACCCGTCACCGACAGTTCGCTCATGTCCCTGTCCTCAGTGGTCCGCGAGGCCGGGCTCGCGGGTGTTGCGGTTGGCGGGGACCGGCAGGCCGAGGTTGCCGCGCAGGGTGTCGGCCGCGTACTCGGTGCGGAACAGTCCGCGCTTCTGCAGAATCGGGACGACACCGTCGACGAAGAGTTCCAGGTCGGCGTTGTTGCGGAAGGCGAGGTTGATGCCGTCGAAGGTGCCGGCGTCGAACCACTTCTCGATGGTGTCGGCCACGGTCGCCGGCGCCCCGACGAACGGCGAGCGGCGGAACTCGCTCACGGACTGGGCTACTTGACGCAGCGTCAGGTTCTCGGCCTTCGCCCGCTCGATCAGCTTGGACGCGCCGGTGCGACCGCCCTTCTCGGCGAGATGGGCCACGTCCGGGAACGGCGCGTCCAGGTCGTGCGCGCTGAAGTCGTACGCGCCGAAGGAGCGGCCCAGGAGCGCGAGGTTGCCCTTGAAGTCGTTGTCCTCCTCGAAGATCTCCCGCTCGCGGCGCTGGGCGGCCTCGTCGGTGGCGGCGACGACCGGTCCACCATGGATGAAGATCTTGATGTGCTCGGGGTCGCGGCCGTACGAGGCGGTGCGCTTCTTGATGTCGGCGTAGTAGTCCTGCGCCTGCTGCAGTGAACCGCCGGGCGCGTAGATGCCCTCGGCGACCTGCGCGGCGAGGTCGCGGCCCTCCTCGGAGACACCGGCCTGGAAGATGACCGGCTGGCCCTGCGGCGAGCGCGAGAGGTTGAGCGGCCCGGCGACCTTGAAGTGTTCGCCCTCGTGGTTGAGTTCGTGCAGTTTGGCGGGGTCGAGGAAGATGTCCCGCTCGACGTCGGCGGGGAACGCGTCGTCCTCGTACGAGTCCCACAGACCGCGGGCGACCTTGACGAACTCCAGCGCCCTGTCGTAGCGGGTGGTGTAGTCGAGGTGCTCGTCCAGCCCGTAGTTGCGGGACGTGCCGGTGTCGAAGCTGGTCACCACGTTCCAGCCGGCCCGGCCGCCGCTGATGTGGTCGAGGGAGGCGAACCGGCGGGCGAGGTTGAAGGGCGAGTTGTACGTCGAACTCGCCGTGCCGACCAGGCCGATGTGCCGGGTGTGGGTGGCGACCGCCGACAACAGGGTCAGTGGTTCGAGCCGGTTGAGATAGTGCGAGGGGTAGGTCGCGTTGATGAACTGGCTGTCGACCACGAACAGGGCGTCGAACAGGGCGTGTTCGGCTGCCTGCGCCTGCTTGATGTAGTAGTTGATGTCGATGCTGGCGTTCTTCGCGACGCTCGGGTCCTTCCACAGACCGTGCTGGCCGGGGCCGCCGACGCCGTAGGGGTGCAGGGCGAGGTGGATCGTGCGGGGCATGCGGATTCCTCTCGGTGGTGCGGAAGTTGAGGGGTGCACAGGGATGCAGGGGTTCGCCGGCGCACCTGGGTGCGCGGGCTCAAGCGTGCAGCAGCGCGCGGAGCCGGTCGCGTTCGGCGCGGTCGGCCGAGGCACTGCGCAGGGTGGGCGCGGAGCCGACGAGCAGCCGGGTGTAGACGTGCTGGGGGTCGGTGATGACGTCGCGGGCCGCGCCGACCTCGACGAGTTCGCCCTGGTAGAGCACGGCGATACGGTCGGCGACCCCGGCGACGGACCCCAGGTCGTGGGAGATGAAGACGAGGGCCACGCCCGCCGCGCGCAGGTCCTTGAGGATCTGCAGGATCTGTACGCGGTTGGCCGAGTCGAGGGCGCTGACCGGCTCGTCGAGGATGACCAGTTTCGGCTCGGTGACCAGCGCCCGGGCCACCGCGACCCGCTGGCGCTGCCCGCCGGACAGCTCCCCCGGCAGCCGGTCGAGCAGGTCCTCGGAGAGCTGGACGCGGGCGAGGAACGTACGGGCCCGCTCGGCTGCTTCCTGTCGTGCGACGCCCTGGACGAGCAGCGGCTCGATCAGTGACTCCTCGACGGTGAGGTCGGGGTCGAGGCTGCGCAGCGGGTCCTGGAAGACGTACTGGACGACCCCGCGGCGGCGCAGCCTGCGCCACTGACGGCTGCCGTACGCCCCGACGTCCTCGCCGCCGATGACGATCCGGCCCGCGGAGGCGCGTACCAGGCCGAGGACCGTGCGAGCGAAGGTGGACTTGCCCGATCCCGTCTCGCCGATGATGCCTACGGTTTCCCCGGGGGCGACACTCAGCGAGACGTCGTGCAGGGCGCGGCGGCGCTGTCGGCGGGGCCCGTAGTGCACGTCGAGGCCGGTGACCTCCAGGACGGCCCGTCCGTCCGCCCCCGTGTCGGCGGACTCCTGTCCCTGTGTCTGCTCGGTGGTCACGATGTCTCCTGCGGCGTGAGGAACTTCTCCAGGCCGTACTGGTCGTGCTCGGCGATGAGCAGTCGGGTGTACTCGTGGCGCGGACGGTGGAGCACGTCGCTCGTCGGGCCCTGTTCCACCACCTCGCCCTCGCGCATGACGAGGACCTCGTCGCACAGTTGGGCGACGACGGCCAGGTCGTGGGAGACGACCACCAGGGCGAGGCCGGCCTGTTCGCGCAGTTCGGCGAGGAGGTCGAGGATCTCGGCCTGGACCGTGACGTCGAGCGCGGTCGTCGCCTCGTCGGCGATGAGGATCCGCGGGTCGGCGGCGATCGCGGCGGCGATCAGGACACGCTGGAGCATGCCGCCGGACAGCTCGTGCGTGTACTGGCCGTAGACCAGTTCCGGATCGCGCAGTTGGACGGCCTGGAGCAGTTCGACGGCACGGTGGCGTGCCTGGCGCCGCTTCAGGCCCTTCTTGACCCGGATGACCTCGGCGATCTGCGCGCCCACCCGGATCGAGGGGTTGAGGTAGGACGCCGGGTCCTGGAAGACCGCGCTGATCGTGGCGCCGCGCAGGGCCGTCCACTGCTGGGGGGTCAGGGTCGCGATGTCGGTGCCGGCGATCTCGACGGAGCCGGCGGAGACCTCGAAGTGCGGGGGCAGGATGCCCAGTGCGGCCCGGCAGGTGAGGGTCTTGCCGCTGCCCGACTCTCCGACGATGCCGACCGTTCTCCCCGGGGTGAGTTCGAAGCTCACGCCGTGGACGATCTCGCGGTCCGTGACGCGGTCGCTGATGCGCACGCCGCGCAGGGTGAGCACGGGTGCGGCGGTCGCGACCGCCGTGGAAAGCTCACCGACGGGCTCGGCTGGCTCGGCGGCACTCAGGGTCGTGCCGGGGGCGGCCTTCTCGGACAGCGTGGTCATCACGCACCTCCGGTGGATACGGGATCGGGCTTGCCGAGGCGATTGGCGCGTGCCTTGCGGGTGTTGACGAAGGCCCGGCCCGCTTCGCCGGAGACGTCGCGGATCGCGTCGGCGAGCAGGTTGCTGGCCCAGACGGTGATCATGATCAGCACCGCGGGGGCGAGGGGCGCCCACGGCTGGTAGCTGAGGTAGCCGAGGTCGGAGGCGAGCAGTCCGCCCCAGGTGGGTGCGGGAGGCTGGACGCCGATACCCAGGAAGGTGAGGCTGGAGACGATGATGAAGCCGACGCCGATGGTCTGGGCGAGTGCGACGGCGATCGGCGGGAGCACCTTGACCCAGACGTGACGGCGGACGATCCAGCCGGTCGAGGCACCCGCGACGAGCGCGGCCTCCACGTACGGCGAGCGGGCGACGGCCAGGGTCGCGGCGCGGGCCACCCGGTAGAAGAGCGGGGAGACCAGCGCTCCGGTGACGAGCATGGCCTGGGTGATGCCGTTGCCCAGGAGGGCGATGACGGCGACCGCGAACAGCAGGAACGGCAGGGCGACCAGGGTGTCGGCCAGCCGCAGGGTGAGCCATTCGAAGGTCCGGCCGAGGTAGACCGACAGGATGCCGGGGATCGCGCCGACCACCAGGGCCATCACGGCGACTTCGAGGGAGCCGAGCACGCTGACGCGTGAGCCGTCCAGGAGCCGGCTGAAGGTGTCCCGGCCGAGGTAGTCGGTACCGAGCCAGTGGGATCCGGAGGCCGCGGCGAGGGTGTTGTCGCTGGTGGCCAGGGGGTTCTGCGGGGCGAGCAGCGGGCCGAGGACCGCCAGCAGCGCGATCAGGGTGAGGACGACCACGGCGATCCGGCCGGAGGTCAGGCTGAGGACGCGGCGCACCATGGTCATACCCCCCGCTGGGATGCCGGTGTGACACGTGCCAGCACCAGGTTGACGATCAGGTTGAAGAGGACGACCAGGACGATCGACACGACGAGGACTCCCTGTACGGCCGGTACGTCACCGGCCTGGGCGGAGTCGTTGGCGAACCTGCCGAAGCCCTGCAGACCGAAGATCCACTCGGTGACGACGGAGGCGCCGACCAGTGCGGGGAACTTCAGGCCGAGGGTGGCCAGGGCCGGACCGATGCCGTTGCGGAGCACATGGCCGAGGAAGATCCGACGGGGACTCAGGCCCCGTACGACCGCGCCCGTCACATAGTTCTCGCGGAAGGCGGCGACGAGACTGCCGCGGAGCTGGCGGGCCACGTCCGCGACCACGTCGAAGCTGAGCGCGAGCGCCGGGAGCGTGATGTGCGCGAGCCAGGGGCCGAAACCCTGTTCCGCCGGGATGTATCCGGCGGAGGGGAACAGATGCAGTCCCACGGCGAAGATTGCGACCAGCACGATGCCGACGACGAACGCGGGCATCACCGAGATCAGGGTGACGAAGCCGGTGATGGCCCGGTCGATCCAGGTGGTGCGCTTGAGCGCCGCGAGCGTGCCGAGGGTGAAGCCGAGGACGACACCGATGATCAGCGCGAACGTGGCGACGGACAGGCTCACTCCGAGGCCCAGGCCGATGAGTGTGGAGATGTCGGCGCCGTTGGTCCAGCTGGTGCCGAGCTGTCCGTGCAGGACACCGGTGAACCAGTCCCAGTACTGGACCAGGAAGGGCCGGTCGAGACCCCACTGGGCCTCGACCCGGGCGATCGCCTCGGGGGTCGCCTCCTCGCCCAACTGGATCCGCGCCGGGCTGAGTCCGCTCATCGACCGCAGCGCGAAGGTCACGAAGGTCGCGACGAGGAAGACGGGCACGAAGATCGCGACCGACCGGGCCAGGGTGACCAGGAGGCGGCCGAGCGTGTGCCGCACCCTGGTCCCGACGACCCCGCGACGGCGGGCAGGCGGGGCCTGTTCCGCGGTCGTCGTCATGGGCTTGCCCCTCTCTTGTGGTGGGTTGTCCGGTGGTACGGGTGTCAGCTGCCGGAGATGGTCACGCCGGTCCAGTCGATGTGGGCCGGGTTCTTCGGCAGGTCCGAGATCGACTTGCTCTTGGCGATGAGGTTCGGCTGGGAGTAGGTGAAGACCAGCGCCTTGCTCTCCAGGCCCGCCCGGGTCGCCGCCTGGAGCACCTGGGTGTAGTCGGGGGCGTCCAGCGGGGTCTTGCGCACCTTGGCGATGGCGGCCTCGAAACCGGCCGGCTCGTAGGGCGTGCTGAGGTTCAGCGGGCCGTTGGGGCCGAAGTGGGCAGTGAGGGTCTGCGCCGCGGAGTCACGGCCGGTCGTCCCGTACAGCGAGAAGGTCAGGTCCTTCGCGAAGAACGGCGTGGCCCAGTTCTTGTCGATCTTGATGGTGACCTTGATGCCGACTGCGGCCAGCTGCGACTGGACGATCTCCGCCTGCGGGTCCTCCGCCGGGATGACCAGGTTCAGCTTGATGTCACCGGACTTGTAGCCGGCCTCGGCGAGGAGCTTCTTCGACTTCGCCGGGTCGTAGGGGTAGGCGTCCTCCGACTTGGGGTCGTAGGCCTCGTACCCCTTGGGGAACGGCTGGTCGGTCACCTCGCCGTAGCCGAAGGTCAGCTTGTCGACGAACTCCTTGCGGTTGACCGCGTGGCGTACGGCGTCGACGACCTTGTCGTTGTCGAAGGGTGCCTTGTTGACGTTGAGGCTGAGGTTGGAGGCGTTGAAGCCAGGCTGTACGAAGACGTCCAGGCCGGCCTTCTTGGCGGCGGACGCCTGACTCGGGTCCAGGTCGGCGAAGTTGTAGACACCGGTCTGGAGTCCGGAGACGACCGTGGAGGCGTCGGGCGCGGAGGTCAGCTCGACGTTGTCGATGTGGATGTTCTTCGCGTCCCAGTAGTCCGGGTTCTTCTTCAGGAGCGCCTTGGTGCCCGGGATCACCTGGGTGACGACGAACGGGCCCGCGCCGACCGGGTTCTGGTCCAGCTTCTCGGGATTCTTCGCCGCCTTGGGGCTGGCGATCTGCAGCACACGCTGACCGAGCAGCTGGGGGATCTGGTAGTCGACCTGACTGAGGTGCAGGACCGCGTCCAGGCCACTGGCGTCCACCGACTTGATGGAGGTCAGGTCGCCGAAGAGCGCCGAGTTCTTCTGCTTCTGCGCCCGCTCGATGGCCGCCTTGACCGCGGCGGCGTCGACCGGCTCGCCGTCGCTGAACTTCAGGCCGGAGCGCAGATGGAAGGTGATCTCGTCGCCCTTGTCGTTGTACTCCCAGCTCTTGGCGAGGTCGGGAACGGCCTTGCCGCTCTCGTCCGTACGGGTCAACGAGGCGTAGGTGAGGGCGAGTTCGCGGAACTGCGCGCCACTGCCCCCGACGACCGGGTCCCAGTGGGTCGGGAAGTACGAAGAGGTCCACTTCAGCGTGGAGCCGCCGCCCGAGGCGGCGGAGTCACCGCCGCAGGCGCTCAGTACGGGAGTGAGCACGGCGACGAAGGCGGTTCCGAGGGCTGCGGCCCGCAGGCGGCCTGCGCTTCTGGACGAACGGCGGTCCGCTCCGGGGCGGCGGGTGATGAGGTGAGCGGGCATCTCGTTCTTCCTTTGGCGGGCTCCGGCCGGGGCCGGGGCAGAAGGAGCAAGGCAGGAGGACCAGACCCTCCGCGTGCGGACCGTCGGCTCAGACCCGGACCGGTGACTGGCCCCGGATCGGGTGGCACGGACATGCCGGGGAAAGCGCCGGCGCGCGCTCGGGGCGCGCGGCGCTCAGGGCAGGAGCGTGCGGGATCGCGGGACTACCGGGGTGGAGGAGTCGACGGGCGCGCACAGGGGCGGGCCGGTAGGCGAAGAAGGTGTGCGACGGGGCACGGAGAGGAGGACGCAGAGGCGGGCACGGCTCGGTCGAGCACCGGAAAGCAAGTGCTGGAAACGGCGGTCAGGCGTCTGCGGACCGGGGACGGCGAAGGGTCAGCGACAGAGTGCGCTGCTGGTGCGCCGCAGGTCCACGTAGCGGCACACCACACCGGGGTGCGTCGTAAGCATGGTGCTCATCCTGGGGGCTCCCGCAACCGACTGTCAATGGACACCAATTGGTGTCTCATTGGGCGGGACAGCGTCCGTCGCAGTTCACAGCCTCGGACGGGCTGGATTCAGCGTGCGGCAGGGTGAGTTGCCGCCTCGTCGGGGTGCAGCCACAGGGGCCCGCCCGCCGTGTCCACCCGCACGGCGCCCGGAGGCGGCCAGTGGCCCTCGGTCAGCAGAGACCGCTCCGGATCGGTGAGGCTGCGGTAGCGCTCCAGCGCGTGCGCCGGAGCGAGCGGGGCGGGGTCCGCCGACAGTCCGGGACTCAGTTCCTCTACGGCCGCCGCGTACTCCTCGAAGGGCCGCCAGCCGGGTACGACGCGGTACTCGTCCGCGGTCCGGACGAGCAGGGTCGGCAGGGCGTACCGGTGTCCGCCCTCGTCGGTCTCCTTGGCCGCGCCCGGATGCGGCGAACCGCCTTGCGCGGTGAGCACCTCGGCCACCGGGCGGCGGGCCTCCAGCCGGTCGGCACGCACCTGCTCCAGCACTGCCCCGGAGGCGGCGTCGACCGCCAGCCGCCGCACGTCCAGATCCGGTACGCCCCGGACCGCGGCCAGGGCCAGGTCGGGGGTGTCCGCCGGTTCGCCGAGCACGAAGACGCTCTCCCGCAGCCGCCGCAGGACCCGCTCGGCCACCTCTTCGCCCTGGAGGACGGCGGCCTTGGCGACGAGCGAGGAGGGCCAGGAGTCGGCCGGCATACGGCTGAGCCGCACGGGGCGCGGGGCCCTGCTGTGCGAACTGATCTCCTCGACGTAGCGCGCATACCAGGCCGTCTCCGCCGCCGGGTCGGGCGGCGGATCGTCGTCGTGGTCGAAGAGGATCGCGTACGCCCGCCACCACCGGACCCGGCCGGCCAGTGCCACCCGCAACTTCCTGAAGACGGGCTCCGATCCCCAGGCCCAAGGGCACAACGGGTCGGTGTACTCGACGACTTCGACCGGCGCCGGGGCCAACGCCCCCGGTTGCGGGGGTTGTTGGGGCAGCCGCTGCGGCCTCGGTTTCGGCTGCGGTTGCGGTTGCGGTTGCGGTTGCGGCCCGGGTGTCACGCGGCGCCTCTCCGGGCGAGCCCTTCGGTCGCTACCGTCGCTGCCGCCGCTCCCGTCGCTCCCCTGGTGAGCAGCGAGGTCAGCGTCACCCCGCCCAGGACCGCCGCGGCACCGGCCTCGACCTCGCGCCACACATCGGGCAGGCCCGTCGCGGGGCCCGGGTAGTCGAGACCCGCCAGCGGCTCGCCGCGCAGGGTGATCAACTCGCCGTCCACGGCACGTGTGACGTCCAGCAGGGTGATCTCCTCGGCGGATCTGCCGAGCCAGTAACCGCCCTCGCAGCCGCGCTGGCTGCGCACCAGGCCGGCTCTGCGCAGTTCACCCACCACGGACTTCAGGAAGCGGAACGGGATCTCCTGCGAGGAGGCGATGGCTTCACAGGTGAGCGGACGGGAAGGTTCGCGGGCGAGCTCCAGCAGCGCCCTCATGGCGTAGTCCGCCTTCGCGGAAATATGCATGCGCACATCATGCCTGAGGAGCGGGTCGGCACGCGGGGCTTCAGCCGCTTGTTTCCCACATTGCGGGAACATTGCCGCAGGTGAAAGCCAAAGGACACCTCTTGACATCCTTTTCGGGACCGCTCTAGCGTCGCCGCCATGAGCGAGCCGCTGACGACCCCCGGTGAGGGTTTCCACCCACACCTCCACGACACCCCGGAACAGCCGACCGCATCCCTGCGCAGCCGTCTGCACCACATCCGCGCCGACTCCCTGGACGGCGACACCGCGCAGAGCGGCGGGATGCGCAGGTTCGCGGCTGTCAGCGGAAAGACCGTCGGCTCCGAGAAGCTGTGGATGGGCCAGACACATGTGGCCCCCTCGACGGCTTCCTCCGACCACCACCACGGTGAGTCCGAGACCGCCATCTATGTGGTGAGCGGGCACCCGGAATTCGTCTTCATCGACGACTCGGGGCACGGCGGGCCCGACGGCGAGGGCGGAGGCGCGGGCCAGGGCGAGGGGCCGAAGGAGGTACGGCTGCGGACCTCTCCCGGCGACTACATCTTCGTACCGCCGTTCGTCCCGCACCGGGAGGAGAACCCGGACCCGGACGACGAGGCGGTGGTCGTCATCGCGCGCAGCACGCAGGAGGCGATCGTGGTCAACCTCCCCCAGCTGTACGCGCTTTCGCCGGACGAGTCCTGACGCCTTGAGCGGTCCCGGTGCCTCGGGACAGGGGCTGGGTCAGGTGAACTGGCCGGACGGTTGGGCGCCCACGGCGAGGAGCACGTCGATCGTCTCCGGATATGGCCCGGTCATCGCCCACTCCAGCGGGGTACGGCCCGCGCCGTGATCCTCGCGGAGCTGTGGGTCGGCACCGTGCGCCAGAAGCGCACGGACCGTCTCGACGTGCCCCCAGCAGGCGGCCCCGCACAAGGGTGTGCCTTCCGTACCGTGTCCGCTCTCGGTGTCGGGCAGGGCCCCGGCCGCCAGCAGGCACAGGACATTGCCGGTGGCACCGTGGACCGCCGCGGCGTAGAGCGGCGTGGTGCCTTCGGTGTCGGCCGTCCCGGGGTCGGCACCGGCTCGCAGGAGAGCGCCGATCCGGGTGCTGTCGCCGAAGGTCGCCGCGCTGACGAGTTGTCGGGACAGCTTCTTCTGGCGCCGTCTGTTCACCGGGCTTCCGACCTCACGTCCGAACCCGTAGGGGTCTCCCCGCCCGCGTGGAACTCACGAACCACCCGGATCCGGCCGACGATGTGCGCGTTGAACTCATCGAGCTCCTCGGCCGGTACCCACAGCTCCAGGATCGTCCGGCCGCCCGCCTGTTGGACCGGATACCTGCGCACGAAGTCGGAGTCGACCTCGAACCTCGTGACGAAACCGGCGCCGTCGTGCTTGACGTTCCAGTCCCGCGCGATCCTGACGGCGTAGTCCTCGTTGAGAACCGGGTAGAAGATCGGCTGCTCGGGAAGCCGGGGCGGCCAGGCACACCAGTCCAGCTCACGGACCAACTCCAGCTCCTTGGGACCGGTGGGGCGCCACAGGGTCGTCGTCGCTCGAAGGCCGGTCACTGGAATCACTCTCTGGATGATGAGGCAGGACGAGGCAACCGCTGCCGCGGCCTGCCGGGGGCCCGACGGTATCGGGAGCGCCGGCGCGACGGCCACCGGGTTTTCGAGCGGTCCCTCAGCGGAGACTTCGCCGTGACCGCGGAGAGTGACTGGGGAGCGCCGAATCCTCAACTCGCAGCCCGCAGGCGGCCGATCGACTCGGCCGGACTGGACCGTGCCGTGCTGAGCCGTGCCGTGCTGAGCCGTGCTGAGCCTTGCCGTGCCGCATGCTGATCCGGTGGGTCGGACCCGACTCGCGGGCACGGCAACGGAGTTGAGGGGATCACGTTGATCGTCTGGGTGAACGGGGCATTCGGCAGCGGAAAGAGCACGCTGGTCGACGAGTTGCGTCCACGCCGGCCCGACGCGCTGGTCTACGACCCGGAGATGGTCGGCTATGTGCTGCGGGAGATCGTGGAGGTCCCGACCGGCGACTTCCAGGATCTTCGGCTGTGGCGGCGGCAGGTCGCGAGCCTGGCGGTGGGACTGGTCGAGGAGTACCGACGGCTGGCTCCATGCGCCGGGCGATCCGGAGCGGGAGGCGCTGGTGCGGCGCTGGTGCAAGGAGAGGATCGGGCCGTGCATGGCCGCGGCCGACACCCTGCCCGCCGACACGGTGTTCCTGGACGGCGAACTGCCTCCGCGAAAACTGGCCGATCAGGTACTGGCCCGTATCGGAGCGGGGCCGGACCGGTCGCAGAACCCTGAGGGCTAACGAAAGAGGGCCCGGACCAAAAGGTCCGGACCCTCTTCGACAGTAGCGGGGACAGGATTTGAACCTGCGACCTCTGGGTTATGAGCCCAGCGAGCTACCGAGCTGCTCCACCCCGCGTCGACATGTCTCACTCTACGCCATCATCGAGGGCCCCGATGACCACCCACCGCGACCACGCGGCCTCCGTACGGCTTCCATGCGGCGGATCCGACCCGCGTGAAGGTCTCTGTGAAGGCCGGCGTGAAGGCCTGCGTGAAGGCGGCGTGAAGGCCTGCGCGGAGGCCTGTGTGAGGGTCTGGAGAAGCCCCCGGACGCGCTGTGAATCGGCTGACAACGCGGGTAGTCGAAGAACGCACCCGGCCATGGACGGGTGTGGCGGCCGCCGTCGCCTGTCTGCGAC
>NZ_JBHXTO010000178.1:0-16830 GCF_042677425.1 Streptomyces sp. NPDC127119
ACGGGGGGCGAGGGGGCGCAGCCCCCATGCGTGGACGGGAACGGGTAGGGGCGGCGGGGGCGGAGACAAGCCCCGTCAGCCCACCCGCGCCACCAGCGCCGTGGCCACCGCCATCAACCCCTCGTCGCGCCCGGCGAACCCGAGCCCGTCCGTCGTGGCCCCGGACACCGACACCGGCGCCCCCACCGCCTCGGAAAGCACCGCCTGTGCCTCGCCCCGCCGCTTCCCGATCTTCGGGCGGGGACCGACGACCTGCACGGCGACATTGCCGATCGTGAACCCCGCCGCCCGCACGATCCGCGCGGCCTCCGTCAGGAGCGTCACCCCGGACGCCCCGGACCACTCGGGCCGACCCGTACCGAAGTGCTGCCCCAGATCGCCCAGTCCCGCAGCGGAGAACAGCGCGTTGCACGCGGCGTGGGCGACGACGTCGGCGTCGGAGTGGCCGGCGAGCCCCGGCCCCTGGCCCTCCCAGAGCAGACCGGCGCACCACAGCTCACGGCCCTCCTCGAAGGCGTGGATGTCGGTACCGATCCCGACCTGCGGCAGCAGGGGCGCCACCGGGGACGTGTCAGAAGCCATCGTTCAGCCTCCGCCGCGTCAGAACCGCCTCGGCGAGGATCAGATCCAGCGGGCGCGTCACCTTGAAGGCCTCCTCGTGGCCGGGCACGACCACGACCCGCAGCCCGAGCTGCTCGACCATGCTCGCGTCGTCGGTGACGTTGTCGGTGACCGTCGCGTGGGCCCGTACGAGGGTGTCGCGGTCGAAGCCCTGCGGTGTCTGGACGGCACGCAGCCGCGCCCGGTCAGGGGTGGCGACCACGGGCTCGGGCTCCCCGGCCGTCCCCGCGGGCTCGACCTGCTTGACGGTGTCCGTGAGCGGCAGCGCGGGCACGACGGCCGGTGCTCCGTCGCGTACCGCCTCGATGACGCCGTCGACCGTGTCGACGGGGACGAGCGGACGGGCCGCGTCGTGCACGAGCACGATGTCGATGCCGGACGGCAGCGCTTCGAGCCCGAGCCGCACGGAGTCCTGGCGGCTGTCGCCCCCTGGTACGACGTGGAATTCGGTCCGCTCGGGCAGTGCGTGGGAGTCGAGCAGCGTCTTGACCTCCGCGGCCCCGTCGGGCGGCGCCACGACGACGACGAGGGAGACGGCACGCGACGCGGCCATGGCCCGGACCGCGTGGATCAGCATGGGCGTGCCGTTCAGTGCGCGAAGCGCTTTGGGAGCGCCCGGACCGAGGCGTACGCCTCGGCCTGCGGCCGGAATCACGGCCGCGGTACGGGCCCCGGGAGGCGTGGGGCGCGAATCGTCAGACATCGGTTCCTGTCAGGTTTGTATGCTCGGCCGACGTGGGTATGGCCTGGGCGTACCCCGGCCGACGGGCTGGGGGAGTGCCGGGCGCGACGCTTTGACCGGACCCTTCCGTGAAGATGGTCGAGCCAGCTGTCCGGGCCCGGCACTCCATGTATCGGATCCCTGAATTGTCAAGGGACGTCCGAGTGCACGGTGTGCAGAGAGTGTGTGCACGGTTTCCCGGTACGGACGTGCCCGGGGTGGAAACAGATCCGGGTACGAACATGCCGCAGCGCCCGGCGACATTGAATACGTCATCGGGCACCGCGGCATTTCATTGCGCCGAACCGCTCGTTTCACCTCTGGTCAGAAAGCGATCAGAGCGCGACGGGCGTCAGGACGCGAGGACCTCGTCGAGCAGGGCCTCGGCCTTGTCCTCGTTCGTGTTCTCCGCGAGGGCGAGCTCGCTCACCAGGATCTGGCGGGCCTTGGCGAGCATGCGCTTCTCGCCGGCGGAGAGTCCACGCTCGCGCTCACGACGCCACAGGTCACGGACTACCTCCGCCACCTTGATGACATCGCCGGAGGCGAGCTTCTCAAGATTTGCCTTGTAACGACGCGACCAGTTAGTGGGCTCCTCGGCGTACGGCGCGCGCAGTACCTCGAAGACCCGGTCCAGCCCGTCCTGACCGACCACATCACGTACGCCGACGAACTCCGCATTGTCCGCTGGCACACGCACTGTCAGGTCGCCCTGGGCGACCTTCAGCACCAAGTAGGTCTTGTCCACGCCTTTGATCTGGCGAGTTTCGATAGCCTCGATCAGCGCGGCCCCGTGATGGGGATAGACCACGGTGTCGCCAACCTTGAACGTCATGTGACAGGTACCCCTTCCGTGGCTATCCAGGGTAACACGGAAACCGCGTGTTCTGAATGGCGTTTTCGCAGGTCAGGGCATATCTCGGGGCTTGACAATCCCAACAGGAACGTGCTGCGGAGGGGTCGCGGACGACGGTATTCGCAGGTCGGAGCGGCTGTTCCGGCGGGGAGAAACGCGCACGTTACAACACCTCCGATCCCCGCCCACGTGCCTGATCGTCCAGATTTGTCGGGTTCCGGGGCCCGTCTTCCGCTACTCCGTTCGGTCATCGGAGTCACGTACGAGACGAATCCGGAATTGATCACACGGGCCGGAGATCACCGTCGGATCGGCCGGAGATCGGCGCGGAGATCCACGGAAGATCAACCGAAGATCAATTTCCCGGGCCGTCATGCATTCCTTACGGGAAATCCGCAAGACCGCGTCGACGGCTTGTCGGTGGCTTACCAAGGGTTCTTATGTGAAAGACGGACGAACGCGTGACGGATGAGTCCATGCGACATGCACGTACACCGGGTGACGCGAGAGCCGGGGGCACGGAGAAGCGTCGTACGGTCGCGGTCGGGGAGCCCTTGGGGCGGGTCGGGTGCGGCGGCGCGGGAACGGCTCGGTAACCTGAGGCCGCTGACTGACCCTTAGGGCGGCTTTACAGAGGAGTCGCCCTGTTCCGCCCACGTTCTAGGAGTTGCCGCCGCCGTGAGCAGCAGCCTTCGACGCGGCAGCCTCGCCGCCGCCGCCATCGCGTTCTCGATCGCCTCGCTCGCCGCGTGCGGTGCCGGCAACAAGGCCCAGACGCTGGAGATCAAGCCGGACAACGCCGCCGTCACCGTCGGCGAGATCAAGATCCAGAACGCCGTCGTCATCACCCAGGCCGAGCTGGAGTCGACGGGCCCGGCCGCGGTCTCCGCGACCCTGTTCAACAGCGGCGACAAGCCCCAGACCCTGGAGTCCGTCCAGGTCGAGGGCATCGGGCAGCCCGCACAGCTCAAGCCCGCCAAGGGCTCGGGCAAGCTGACCGTCCCGGCCGGCGGCTCGCTGGTCCTCGGCGGCAAGGGCAACGCCTCCGCCGCGCTGGAGAGCAGCCGCGAGGCGTTCGCGGACGGCGACGCGCAGCCGGTCACCTTCACCTTCAGCAGGACCGGCGACGTGAAGCTGGAGGCGTTCGTCGTGCCCGGCCACGGCTACTACGCCGAGTGGGGCCCGAGCGCGGCCCCGGCGGCGCCGAGCACCAAGCCCTCCGCCTCGGAGTCGGCGTCCGGTACGGCCACGGGGTCGCCGTCGCCCACCGGGTCCGCGTCCGGTGAGACCGAGGAGACGGGTGAGGCGGGCACGCAGGCCACCGACGCGGCCTCGGCCAGCGCCGACGCCTCGGAGTCCGCAGCGGGCCGCTGAGCGGCTCACAGCCACCGTTCTCCCGTACGGGCAGGTCCCGTACGTACGCGTGATGGACGCATGACGCATGACGAAGGGCGGGACCCCTCTTCCGGGGGTCCCGCCCTTCGCAGTACTTACTGTCCCGATGCGGACGTATCGTCCCGTGCGGTCTACGGCTCGAACTTGTAGCCGAGGCCGCGGACCGTCACCAGGTAGCGCGGCGCGCCGGGGTCCGGCTCGATCTTCGCCCGCAGGCGCTTCACGTGGACGTCCAGCGTCTTGGTGTCACCTACGTAGTCGGCGCCCCACACCCGGTCGATGAGCTGCATACGCGTCAGGACGCGGCCCGCGTTGCGCAGCAGCATCTCCAGGAGGTCGAACTCCTTGAGCGGGAGGTCGACCTTGGAGCCGGAGACGGTGACCACGTGGCGGTCGACGTCCATGCGGACCGGTCCGGCCTCCAGGGCGGCCACGCTGACCTCCTCCGGCTCGCCGCGGCGGCGCAGGACGGCCCGGATGCGGGCGACCAGCTCCCGCGACGAGAAGGGCTTGGTCACATAGTCGTCGGCTCCTATTTCGAGCCCCACGACCTTGTCGATCTCGCTGTCCTTGGCGGTGACCATGATCACCGGAACGTTCGAACGGCTGCGCAGCTGACGGCACACCTCGGTGCCCGGCAGGCCGGGCAGCATCAGGTCGAGGAGGACGAGGTCGGCGCCGTTGCGCTCGAACTCGTCGAGTCCGTCGGGCCCGGTGGCCGCGATGGCGACCTCGAAACCCTCTTTGCGAAGCATGTAGGACAGAGCGTCGCTGAAGGACTCCTCGTCCTCGACGACGAGCACTCGGGTCACGGGTGGACCTCCGGGGCAGAAAAGGGTTCGTACGGGGATGAGACGGTGGTCGTCCCGTCGGTCTGACCGGTCTCGTCGTCTTCGTCGAGGCCGGGCATCTGATGGCCGCTCGCGCGGTCGCGGGCGGCGCCCGCCTCCGGCAGCCGCAGGGTGAAGGTGGAGCCCTGACCCTCGGAGCTCCACACCGTGACCTCCCCGCTGTGCGAGGCTGCCACGTGCTTGACGATCGCGAGCCCGAGCCCCGTACCGCCGGTTGCGCGGGAACGGGCCGGGTCGACGCGGTAGAAGCGCTCGAAGACGCGCTCCTTGTCCTTCTCGGAGATACCGATGCCCTGGTCGGTCACGGCGATCTCGATGAGGTCTCCGCCGGGCGCGGTCACCCTGCGCGCGGCTATGCCGACCCGGGTGCGGGCGGGCGAGTAGTTGACGGCGTTCTCCACGAGGTTGCCGAGGGCCGCGGCCAGCTGGCCGCGGTTGCCCCACAGGCGCAGGTCGGCGGTGCCGCCGGCGGCCATGGTGATCTGCTTGGTGCCGGCCTGGTGGCGGCAGCGGTCGATCGCCTCGGCGACCAGCTCGTCGACGCGGACGGGCTCGGCGTCCTCCAGCGGGTCGTCGTTCTGGACGCGGGAGAGGTCGATGAGTTCCTGGACGAGGTTGGTGAGGCGGGTCGCCTCTATCTGCATGCGTCCGGCGAAGCGCTCCACGGCCTCCGGTTCCTCCGAGGCGCCCATGACGGCCTCGGAGAGGAGGGAGAGCGCGCCGACCGGGGTCTTCAGCTCATGGCTGACGTTGGCCACGAAGTCGCGTCGTACGGCTTCGATGCGGCGGGCCTCGGTGAGGTCCTCGACCAGGAGCAGGACGAGCCGGGAGCCGAGCGGCGCCACGCGGGCGGACACGGCGAGCGCCTCGCCGCGGCCGGTGCCGCGCCGGGGAAGGTCCAGTTCGACCTGCCGTATCTCTCCGTCCCTGCGGGTGTCGCGGGCCATCAGGATCATCGGCTCGACGGCCAGTTTCCCGCCGCGGACGAGACCGAGTGCGTACGCGGCCGAGCTGGCCTTGACCACCGCGTCGGACTCGTCGAGCACGACGGCGGAGGAGCGGAGCACGGACAGAACCGTGTCGACGCCCGGTGGCAGGACCGGGTCGGTGTGCAGAGAGGTGCGGGTGGGGCGTTTCTGTTCCCGCTCACTCCAGCGGAACGCCAGCACGGCGATGACGCCGGTGAGTACACCGGCGATCGCTGCCGCTGCGGCGACAGCCGCGTTCACGTCCATGGCTCCAGGTTAGGCACGCTGTACGCCCCGGTCACAGCCGTCCGAGGGTGGACTCGAACACTCGTCGCCCAGAGTTCACCCTGGGGACCCTGCTGGTTCACTTCGTACGACCGGGTCGCGCACCCTTCCCACCTGCGGGAAGAGGCTACGTCGCCCAGAATTCACCTGGGTGCCGGTGATGGTTCATTTGAGGGGACGTAAACCGACGCGTTCAGGCCGGAGCGTGGGAACGTGGGGTTCACGAGCCCCAGTGAACCTCCGAGGCAGACGTAGGAAAGGGACATCCAGATGCGGGACGCGTACCACGAGGAACTTGACTCGATCGGCGAGGGCCTGGTCGAGATGGCCCGCCTCGTCGGCTCGGCCATCGGTCGCGCCACGACGGCGATCCTCGACTCCGATCTGAAGCTGGCGGAGAGCGTGATCGCGGCCGACCAGAAGGTCGACGATCTCCAGCACGACCTTGAGGCACGGGCGATAACCCTGCTGGCCCGGCAGCAGCCCGTGGCCACGGACCTGCGGATCGTCGTCACCTCGCTCCGCATGTCGGCCGATCTGGAGCGCTCCGGCGACCTCGCCCAGCACGTGGCGAAGCTGGCGCGGCTGCGCTTCCCGGACCGTGCCATTCCGCAGGACCTGCACGCCACCATCCTGGAGATGGGCCAGCTCGCGCAGCGGCTGATGGCGAAGGCGGCCGAGGTCATCATCACCAAGGACGTCGACCTCGCCCTCCAGCTGGAGCAGGACGACGACGCGATGGACCTCCTCCACCGCACGCTCTTCCAGCACCTCCTGGACGACCGCTGGAAGCACGGCATCGAGACCGCGGTGGACGTGACGCTGCTGGGCCGTTACTACGAGCGCTTCGCGGACCACGCGGTGTCGGTGGCGAACCGTATGGTGTACCTGGTGACGGGCGAGCACGCCGACGAACTGCAGACCGCTCCGCAGGTCGAGGGCGCGTAGTCCGTCCACGGCCGGCGGCGCTGCCGCCGGCCGTGGGTCGGCTTGCACGGGCGGTCCTCCGTCCGTGGGCCGGATTCCGGTGGCGGTCCTCCGGCCGTGGGGCGGGTTCCGGTCGTCCGGTTCCCACCGGGAGGGGGCGCATCGGGTGCGGGCAGGGGTGCGAAAGCCTCCGTGCGCCGTTGATGCGCCCGGCCTCGGGGGAATGCAATGGGAGTAGGCACAAGCCTTCGAGGAGGGACCCATGGCCGATTCCCCCACCACACCCGACCCGACCCAGGAACGCGAGACGCAGCAGCCCGTCGAGATCAAGAGCCTGCCGCTCTTCGGCGCCTGCGGCTGCGGCTCGGGCTGCGGATGCGGGTGCCAGTCCGGCAATCCCTGTCAGTGCGGCTGACGCGCCTGCGGTGTGCCAGGTGAACGCGCGGCGTGCCAGGTGAACGCGGAAGGGCCCCGCTTCAGGTGCGGGGCCCTTCCGTTCGTTCGTCGGTTCACGCGCCGGTGGGCGGCGGCTACCGGTTGGTGGTGCGCACCGCGTCCAGGTTCGGCTGCGGGGCCGCGGTACCGGTCGCCCGCTGCGCGGTGTCGCTCACGGCGCCGGGGGCCGCCGAGCGGGCGGTCGCCTGCGCCGGGGTGACACCGTTGTAGTACGGCCGGTACTCCACCAGCGAGCTGCCCGCGCTGATGGCGGAGCCCGCCGCGGTCAGCTCGGCCGCGGAGACCGAACCGGTTCCGCCGAAGGCGATGACGGAGTTGACGCCGGCCGCCTGCTGACGCAGGTAGGTGGCGCTCGTCTCCGACAGGGTCGTCTCGTCGGTCCACAGGACCGGGCCGTAGTGGAGCATGCCGGTGCTCGCGGAGACCCCGCCGCGCCAGCTGTCCGTCCAGGCCAGGCCGACCTGGAACGGGGAGCTCCACCAGAACCGCGCCAGCTCGGCGGACGTACCGTCGTGGCCGCTGCCGCTGATCGGGTAGTACGAGTAGGTGCTGGGCCAGTTGGAGAAGGCCGTGTGCGTGAGCGCGTACTTCGCCGAGGTGCCGACCGGGACGACCAGGGTCTGGTCGGGGTCGATGGAGTTGAGGTACGACTTCACCGACGACGAGAGGCTGTTGCCCTCGTTGAGGACGACCGTGCCCTTGCCGCCCGTGCCGAGGGCACCGGCCGCCGCGGAGGCCGCGATCGCCGAGTGGTAGTCGGTGCCGGTGGCGATGAACACGTACTCCGGAGAGCTCGTGACGGCCTTAGCGACCGCCACGGAGGTGGAGTAGCGCGAGGTGCCGGACAGCCGCTTCGGGGTGAAACCGAGCGAGCTGACCTTGGTCGCGACCGCGCTGGACAGGATGTCCGTGCCGCCGACCAGGTAGACCGTGGCGCCGGGCTTCAGCGCGCGCTTCAGTTCGCTCTGCACGCCGGCCGACACCGAGGTCTTCGACGTCATCAGCAGGGGGCCCAGCTTCTGGCCGGCGAGGGTCTGCCCGGTCAGGGCGTAGGACGGGCTGTCCTTGCTGATGAGGACGGCGGTCTTCGCGTCGATCAGGCCGGGCTCGCTCTGCCCGGTCGTGTTCCAGGTCCAGCGGGACGCGGCGACGTTCGTGGCGTACGAGTCGGCGCCCCAGACCCGGCCCACGCCCTGGCTGCGCAACGGCTGCCAGGCGGGGTCGAGGACCGAGGACGTACCCGGCGGGAGCGCCACCTTCGTGACGTCACCCGTGGCGACGTCGACGATGCGCGGGATGGCCACGTCCTCGTCGGTGCCGTTGGTGACGACGATCCGCGTGCCGGTGGGCGACCAGGCCGGGGCGTACGCGGCGTCGGTGAAGGTGAGCTGGCGCTCGCCGGTGCCGTCGGTGTTGACGACGAAGAGCCGGCTCAGGCCGTCCGCCTCGCGTACGAAGGCGACCTGGGTGCCGTCGGGCGAGATCGCGGGGTTGGTACCGGAGTCGGCCAGCTTCGTGAAGCCGCCGGTGGTGTCCTCCCAGAGCCAGATGGCCGAGCCGGTCGGGGATCCGCAGGTGTCGCCGGTGCGGACGAAGGCGACGAGGCCGTTGATCGACGCGCTGGGCTGACGGTCGCAGCCGTCCTCCGAGGTGGAGAACAGCGGCTGGGCGTAGCGGGAGCCGTCCGAGGACGCGTAGCGGAGGCGACCGCCGCCGGAGTACACGACGGTGTTGCCCGAGCGCAGGAACGTCGGGTGGCCGACGCTGGTCATCGAGCCCTGCTCCTGGATCTTGACCAGGGTGGAGCCGGTGTAGCGGCGGGTCTCGACCCGGTTGTCCTTCACGTACGCGACCCGGCTGCCGTCGGGCGACCAGGCCGGCTGGTGGGCGTCGGCGAGGAAGTCGGTGTACGTGCTGCTGCCGGGTTCCTGCGTCTGCATGACGTTACGGGCGCCGTTGACGAACGTCAGCTTGCCGTCGGCGGCCTGCCAGGTGACGGGTTCCGCCGCGACCGCGCCGGGCGTGGCGGTCGCCATGCCCGCGGCCACGGCCACGACGGTGCCCAGTGCCGCGAGCACGCGGCGTCTGTGAATCTTCATGTGCCCCCACAAGAATGCCGAAAGTTCGCGATGCCAGAAGTGATGGCGAAAGCGATGAAAAGGTGCTGAAAAGGGCTGCCGTTCGCCTCCCCGACGTGGAACGGACACTTCACGTTCTCCACGACAGCTGGGTCACTGTAGCGGCACACATGATCAGAAAGGAACACCTTTGAACGACCGTTGCGAGGTGGGGCGTCCCGTCCTCTTCCTCGACGTCGACGGACCACTCATCCCGTTCGGCCGGTCGGCCGACGGGGGTTCCCCTGCTCCCCCTCCCCCGGGGAATCCCCCGGGGAACCCGCTGCTCGGACGGCTGGACCCCACCGTCGGGCCGCGCCTCCTGGCGCTGGGATGCGACCTGGTGTGGGCGACGACCTGGCTGGACGACGCGAACGAGGTGGTCGCTCCACGGATCGGGCTGCCGGTACTACCGGTACTGAGGTGGCCGGATCCGCCCGCCGACGAGGGCCCGCAAGGTCTGCACTGGAAGACCCGGCACCTCGTCGACCGGGCCGGCCGCCGCCGCCCGTTCATCTGGGTCGACGACGAGATCGGCGCCGTGGACCGCCTCTGGGTCGAAGCGCAGCGCCGGGAGCCGTCGCTGCTTCACCGCGTGGACCCGGGCCGGGGCCTGAGGGACGACGATTTCGCGATGCTTGCGGAGTGGCTCCGTACCGCCGGGCACGGGGGCGTGTCCTAGCGTGGGGCCATGATCGTATGGCTCAACGGCACTCACGGCGCGGGCAAGACGACGACCAGCGCGCTCGTGCAACAACTGATCCCGGAGTCACGGGTGTTCGACGCCGAGAAGGTCGGCGAGACGCTCATGGACATCACCCCGGGGCTGCCGGGGCCCGGGGCGGACAACTTCCAGCACTGGCCGCCGTGGCGACCGCTCGTCGTGGAGACCGCCCGCCGGGTACTGGACTACGCCGGGGGTGTGTTGGTGATGCCCATGACCGTGCTGGTGGAGGAGTACTGGCGCGAGATCAGCACGGGCCTCGCACAACACGCCATTCCCGTACGGCACTTCGTACTCCACGCCGACCAGGACACCCTGCGCGCGCGCATCGCGGGCGACACCGTCCTCGGCCCCGACTCCCCGTTCCGCCTCCACCACCTTGAGCCCTACGCGGAGGCGGCCCGCACATGGCTGCACACGGAGGCGGAGGTCGTCGACACGACACACCTCACACCGGCGGAGGCCGCTGCGCGGATCGCGGAGGCGGTCAAGAACTGAGGAGCGGCCGCCACACGACAGCAGCCCCGAAGGCAAGCTCGGCAGCAGGCCGCTGTCGTCACTCCTCAAGTCAGATCTTGAGCGCACGCAGGGCCGTACTCCCGGCATCTCGGAGGACACGGCCTGGATGGCCTACGAAGCCAGCCGTAACCTGGGGCGTCTCCAGGACAACGCACCGCTGCCGATGGAGGCGGGGGACGATCTCGCGCGCCGGCAGGACAACGTCAGCCTGTTGATCTCAGCCGCTCGGGCCTGATGCGCGTGGCAAAGCTGCCGACCAATCCGCACAACGCCGCTGACGACCCCCGGATCGGTGCGAAAAGTGGCATCCGTCGACTTCGTGCCGTCCGCTCAGGTATCCGCACCGTCCGTGCCTGTCTGGAGTGCGGCCAGTTCGGCGTCATCCGGACGGTGGGCCGCCTCGGCCGCCTTACGCAGAATGGCCCGGTCGACCTTGTCCGCGTCGGCGATCAGACGAATCATCACGCCGCCGTCAGGCACCGCGTATTCGTGACTGCCACCGGCCTTGCGGTACCAGGCGTCGCCGTCGTGCTCACAGGTGACCTGCTTGTCGGAGACCTCGCCCAACGGCTGCTTGGGGCAGCTCTCCTCTGTCATCGTGCCGCGACCTACGAATAGGCCGAACTTGGTAGCGCCCTTCTCGGACCGATACGCCGCGACGAACTCATCGTCGTACGCGCCGACCGACTGTTGGAACAAGGTGTAACCGGAGACCTTGGTGACATAGACGAGTTCCGACGAGATGCCCCAGTCGCGCGCGGCGGCGTCGAGGTCGGCGCTGTCGGCGGTCGCCCCTTCCGACCCGTTCTCCTTGTCCGCGGCGCACGCTGTGAGGAGCACTGGCAGTAGGAGTAGGGGGAGCAGCGCACGCGCGGCTTGGATCATGTGCACATCCTGTCGCACATACACGCCACAGACGCAACGGTTTCTGATTCACCCAGCCGCGGTCCCCGCCAATTGACCGTGCGCCTACGTCTTCCCGCGCTCGGTCTAGATCGAGCCCCTGACCGCGCCGGCCCCGCTCACCCAGCACCCGCAAGGCGGAGCGCAGCCGGACTTGCACCCGCCGGCCCAGGCACAGCAACAGGCCCCCTGCCGGCGGAGAACCGCAGACAGGGGGCCCGGTCAGCTCGGCCTACTTCTTCTTGCCCTGGTTCTTGACCGCCTCGATCGCCGCCGCGGCCGCGTTCGGGTCCAGGTACGTGCCGCCCGGGGTCAGCGGCTTGAAGGATGCGTCCAGTTCGTACGCGAGCGGGATGCCCGTCGGGATGTTCAGGCCCGCGATGTCCTCGTCCGAGACGCCGTCGAGGTGCTTGACCAGGGCGCGGAGCGAGTTCCCGTGGGCCGCGACCAGGACCGTGCGGCCGGCCAGGAGGTCCGGGACGATGCCGTCGTACCAGTACGGGAGCATGCGGACGACGACGTCCTTCAGGCACTCCGTGCGCGGGCGCAGCTCCGGCGGGATCGTCGCGTAGCGCGGGTCGTCCGACTGCGAGAACTCCGTTCCGTCCTCAAGCGGGGGCGGCGGCGTGTCGTACGAGCGGCGCCACAGCATGAACTGCTCCTCGCCGAACTCCGCGAGGGTCTGCGCCTTGTCCTTGCCCTGCAGCGCGCCGTAGTGCCGCTCGTTCAGGCGCCAGCTGCGGTGGACCGGGATCCAGTGGCGGTCCGCCGATTCGAGGGAGAGCTGCGCCGTGCGGATGGCGCGCTTCTGGAGCGAGGTGTGCAGCACGTCGGGGAGCAGGCCTGCGTCCTTCAGCAGCTCACCGCCGCGGACTGCCTCCTTCTCGCCCTTCTCCGTCAGGTTGACGTCCACCCAGCCGGTGAACAGGTTCTTGGCGTTCCATTCGCTCTCGCCGTGGCGGAGGAGGATCAGCTTGTACGGTGCGTCGGCCATGGCCCCGAGCGTAATCGAAGCCCCCGATCGGCCGCTCGCCCGCCCGGAGGACGGACACGAGGACGGATACGAGGACGGGCACGAGGACGGGCACGAGGACGGGCACGAGGACGGGCACCGGACACCCGTACCCCCGACACTTGACGACTTCTGTTAATTGAGTGGCCGACGCCCAGCCCGCCCTCGTAATTTGTGCTCGCCGTATGCGCCACTTACACCAGTCACCTGCACCGGCCGCTTACGCCACGTACAAGAGCTGTGCTCGTCTGTAGTTGGTCAGAACCTGGGGGTCCTCCATGCCGTTCGCGTCCCTGAGCGTGAGACGTGTCGCACGCGAGACCCTCTCCGGGCTCCCCCGCGAGTTCTGGTGGCTGTGGACCAGCACGCTCGTCAACCGGCTCGGCGCCTTCGTCGCCACCTTCATGGCCCTGTACCTCACGCTGGACCGCGGCTACTCCGCCTCGTACGCCGGACTCGTCGCCTCGCTCCACGGGCTCGGCGGGGTGATCTCCTCGCTCGGCGCCGGCGTGATGACGGACCGGCTCGGGCGGCGGCCCACGCTCCTCATCGCCCAGTCGTCCACGGCCGTCTCCGTCGCGCTGCTCGGCTTCATGCACGACCCGGTGGCCATCGCGGCCGTCGCCTTCCTCGTCGGCATGGCCAGCAACGCCTCCCGCCCCGCCGTGCAGGCGATGATGGGCGACATCGTCAAGCCCGAGGACCGGGTGCGGGCCTTCTCACTCAACTACTGGGCGATCAACCTGGGCTTCGCCGTGTCGTCCACGGCCGCCGGGTTCATCGCGGAGGTCAGCTACCTCGCCGGTTTCCTCGTCGAGGCCGGAATGACGATGGCCTGCGCGGTCGTCATCTTCGTCAAGCTGCCCGAGTCGCGGCCCGAGCCGGCCCCCAAGAAGGCCGGCGAGCCCGAGGTGGGTCTGGGGACGGTCCTGCGCGACGGACGTTTCATGAGCGTCGTCGGGCTGTCCTTCCTCGTCGCGCTCGTCTTCCAGCAGGGGTACGTGGGCCTGCCGGTGGCGATGGGGCAGGCCGGATTCACGCCCGCCGACTACGGCCTGGTGATCGCGATCAACGGTGTCCTCATCGTCGTGCTCCAGCTCCCCGTCACCCGTTTCATCCAGCACCGGGACCCGAAACAGCTCCTCGTCGTGTCGTCCCTCCTCGCCGGGTACGGGTTCGGGCTCACCGCCTTCGCGGGCTCGGTCGGCGTCTTCGCGCTCACGATCTGCGTCTGGACGATCGCCGAGATCGTCAACGCGCCCACCCAGACCGGCCTCGTCGTCCGCCTCTCCCCCACCCACGGCCGCGGCCGCTACCAGGGCATGTACACGACGTCCTGGTCCGTCGCCGCGCTCGTCGCGCCCCTGATGTCGGGTGTCGTCATCGACCGGTACGGGGCCGCGTGGCTGTGGGGCGTGTGCGCGGTCGTCGGCACGGTGGCGGGGGTGGGGTACGGGGTGCTCATGCGCAGACTCCCGGACGAGGAGCCCGTAGCCGCCGAATCACCCCGGCCCGAGCCCCTGCCGCTACCCCAGTCGCCGGCCCAGCCCCGGCCCGCTGTCGAAAAGCCCGAGGTCAGCACCAGCTAGCGCCCCGTGGCAACGCGCACCTCAGTGATGCATCCGCGCCCCCTTCACCACCTTGTCCACCGCGTTGCGCGGGCCGTACACCGCGAGGCCGACCAGGTCGAGGTCCGCGGTCGGTACCGCCCGTACCGCCGCCCGGTTGTCGCGGTCGTTGCCCGTGGTGAACAGGTCCGCCGTGAACAGCGCGCGGGGCAGGGCGCGGGACAGGGCCTTGCCGTGGGCCGCCTTCAGCGTCTCCTTCGTCCCCTCGAAGACCAGGACCGGCTGGCGGAACATCGGCAGGTAGCCGACGCCGTCCGCGTCCTCGTACGGCTCTCCGACCACCTCGGGGACCGCCGGGCCCAGGCCGCTGACCAGGAACGCGGTCACGTTCAGGCGCTGCCACGGCTCCAGGTCCTCCCGCAGCAGGACGGCGATCTTGGTGTCGAAACGGACGGGGGCCGGCACGGGGTCCGGGGTGTATTCAGGGTTCTGGCTGCTCTCACTGCTCATGCTTCGAGACTGCCGAGCCGCGTACGCACCTGTCTTGTACGTTGTTTGCATGGTGGTCCGGCGTGAGGTCTCCGCCTGGCGCCCCAGCGTGCCGGGTGTCGTGGAGGTCTTCCACGCCCACTTCACGGAGTACGCGTATCCGATGCACGTGCACGACGCGTGGACCCTGCTGCTCGTCGACGCGGGCGCGGTGCGCTACGACCTCGACCGGCACGAGCACGGCACCCCGGACGGCACGGTCTCGCTGCTTCCGCCGCACGTGCCGCACAACGGTTCGCCGATCACCGAGGACGGCTTCCGCAAGCGGGTGCTGTACCTGGATCTCAGCCGCCTCGACGAGACGTACATCGGACCGGCCGTGGACACCCCCGACGTCCTCGATCCGGTGCTGCGCCGGCGGGTCGGGCAGCTGCACACGGCCCTCGCCCGCCCCGGTGACGAGCTGGAGGCGGAGAGCAGGCTGACCCTGATCGGCGAGCGGCTGCGCGGCCATCTGCGGCCCGCGCTCGTCAAGGACGGCCGGGACGCCGACCACCCGCTCGCGCACCGGCTCCGCGAACTGCTCGACGAACGCCTCCTCCAGGGCATCACCCTCCAGGAGGCCGCCGGGCTCGTGCACGCGCACCCCGCCCACCTGGTGCGGGCGTTCAGCGGCGCGTACGGGATACCGCCGCACCAGTACCTGATGTCACGGCGGGTGGAGCACGCCCGCCGGCTGCTGCTGGCGGGCCGCCCGCCGGGCGAGGTCGCCGCGGAGACCGGCTTCTACGACCAGTCGCACCTGAACCGCCACTTCAAGCGGCTGGTGGGAGTGGCACCCGGCCGCTACCGCGACAGCTCGCGCTGAAAGTCACCCCCTGACCCCCACGCGCTAGAGGTCGCGCTGGGCGTCGTACAGGTTCCGGGGGCGTACCGCGTCCGTCGTCCCGTACAGCTCCAGGCGGGAGTGCAGCGGCCCGGTGAAGTCGGGTACGTCGATCTGGTCGGACTCCGTCACCTCGTTGATGCCGACGGTGGCGCTGTACGGGGCCAGGCCGTCGATCCTCGTCAGACCGGCGCGGCCGTTGGTGACGCGGATGTTCCAGTGGGTGAAGCGGGCGCCGAAGAGGGGGCCCGCGCTCGCGTCCCCGCCGTGGCGGCCGTTGTTGACGACCGTGATGTCGGTACGGACGTTCGCGAAGGGCATCCCGCGATGCGAGTCGAAGGTCCCCATGCGCATGTCCCCGCGCGACCAGACGTTGTACGAGGACAGCCCCTCCACGTTGATGCCGTGGAGCTGGGTGTTCGCGGGGGCGGGGGTCGTGCGTTCCTCGATGGTGAAGCGGTCGACGAGGTTGTCGTGCGATCCCTCGCGGCAGAAGTACGGGTGGTGCGAGCCGCGTCCCGCGACCCGGGTGTTCCGCAGGGTGCAGGCGGAGGCGGCGACCAGCCCGAAGCCGTTGTCCATGTGCCGTACGACGACGTCGTCGGCCCAGCAGTCGTACGCGCACTGGAAGGTGACTCCGTTGTAGCCCTTGTCCAGCAGATGCGGGGACTGCGGGGTCTCGACGGCCTCCAGGGTGAGGCCCTCCACCCCGGATCCGGTCAGCGCCTTCACGTGGGTGGTCAGACGCGGGTCCCACTCCGGGCGGACGTCGAGCGGAAGGGGCCGCTCCAGGGTGACCTGCCGGCCCCGCACCCGCGCGATACGCACGGGCCACTCGTACGGGACATAGCTGGTCAATTTTGTCTTGTCGTCCCAGTAGTACGCCTCCGGGCCCGCGCCGCCGCCCGCCATGTGTTCCAGGAGGGTGTGGGCGGGGTCGTCCGCGAGGCGTAGGAGGACCAGGTCTCCGGGTGCGAGTCTGCCCGGGTCCGCGACGGTCACCGTCCAGGAGCCCCGGCGGGCCGGTTCGACCGTGGTCAGCGTCCGCCACTCGTCCCGCTTGTTGCCCGTCCAGCCCTCGAAGGGCCACTCCTTGGCCCGGACGGCGTCCGTCAGGGCGGTGAAGCGGTCCGTGGGGCAGAGCCAGACGAGGCCGCCCGCCCAGGACCAGGACGACTTGTCGCCGCCGTAACGCGACCCGTAGACACCGATCAGCTCGGTGAGGTTCCGGGTCGCGCGGAGTGTCGTACGGGTGCTGCCGGCGCCGCGCAGGACGACGTTCGAGTGGCCGATGTGGATCAGGCCGTCGAGGCGGTAGGTGCCGGGCGGGATGAGTACCGTGCCACCGCCGGCCCTTCCGGCAGCGGCGATGGCACGGTTGATCGCGGGGGCGGAGTCGGCCGAGCCGTCCGCCGTGGCGCCGTGGGCGCGGACGTCGGCCACGACGGCGGCGCCGGGGGGGGGGGGGGGGGGGGGCGCCCCCCCCCCCCCCCCCGCCCCGGCCCCTTTAAGGGGGATCGGGGGGGGGGTTG
>NZ_JBHXTO010000179.1:0-16814 GCF_042677425.1 Streptomyces sp. NPDC127119
CTTGCCGGCGTCGCCCCCCTTCAACTTCGCCCGCCCGCTGTTGGTGGACCGGGGGTTCGGGGGCTGGCCCCCGAGTCATGGACGGGAACGGGTAGGGGCGGCGGGGGCGAGGAATCCGCCGCTAGGCGAAGAGACAGAACGCGACTAGCACGACGGTCACGGCGGTCTCTTCGAGCGCGCCGAACACGTCCCCCGTCACACCCCCGAACCGCCGCACGCAGTGCCGCAGCAGGAACTCGGCGGCGACACAGCCGAGCACGACGGCCAGGACGCAACCGACCACTCCGTACGTGCCGAGCAGCACCCCCGCCCCGGCCGCCAGAACCGTCACAGCGACGGCGGTAACGACAGCGCCCCGCACGGAAACCACGCCCGCGACCGCCGCCCCCAACCCCTCGGGCCGAGCCCCCGGCACCCCCACCCGCGCGGCCAGCGTCAGCGCCAGACGCCCGACGGTCGCCGACACGACGGCCGCGAGGACACCCCGCGCCCACGAGTCCCCGTACGCCTGAGCCAGCGCAGCGACCTGCGCGACCAGCACGAACAGCAGGGTGATGACCCCGAACGGCCCGATGTCCGACTGCTTCATGATGCGCAGCGCGTCCTCGGCGGGCTTGCCGCTGCCGAGGCCGTCGGCGGTGTCGGCGAGGCCGTCGAGGTGGAGGCCGCGGGTCAGGACGGCGGGCACGGCGGCGCTCGCCACGGCCGCGAGGAGCGGGCCCGCGCCGAGCACCAGCAGGAGCAGCCCGGTCGCGGCGGCGAGAACGCCCACGGCGAGGCCGGCGACGGGCGCGCTCAGCATGCCGGTGCGTGCGGCCCCGCGGTCCCAGCGCCGCACGGTCACGGGGAACACGGTCAGCGTGCCGAAGGCGAAGCGGAGTCCGTCGCTCCAGGGCGCCGGGAGCGTCTCGGGCGTCTTCGGCGTCTCGGGCGGAGGACCGGGCGACGGGTTCGGCGGGGGCGTGGACACCGGCGCAGAGTACCGGTCGCCGCCCACGGGACGACCGCCTGACGGCCGTCGGACGATCGCCGGACGGCCGTCGGTGACCGGGAGACGTCCACGGCAGCCGCGGATAAAGTGCGCACATGGGGCATTGGTGGACACGGAACATCATCGAGCCGGGAAAGCTCCCGCTGCTGCTGGCGCTGGCCTCCTTCGTCCTCACCTTCGTGATCACCCGGATCGTGGTCCGGCTCATCCGGGCGGGCAAGGGCCCGTTCGGCAACGTGAAGGCGGGCGGTCTGCACATCCACCACGTCGTCCCCGGGGTCGTCCTGACCGTGATCGGCGGCTTCGGCGCGGTGGGCAGCGACCGGCACGGCTTCGGCTCGGCGGTGTCCGCCGTGGTGTTCGGCATGGGCGCGGGTCTGGTGCTCGACGAGTTCGCGCTGATCCTGCACCTCGACGACGTCTACTGGAGCGAGGAGGGCCGCAAGAGCGTCGAGGTCGTGGTGGTCACGGCGGCGCTGGTCGGTCTGATGCTCAGTGGCTTCCTGCCGTTCGGCGTCAACGACCTCACCGAGGACGAACTGCAGGACCGTGCCGGTGTCGTCCTGAGCATCGCGCTCAACTTCGGCGTCGCGCTGCTGGCGCTGAGCAAGGGCAAGGCCCGTATGGCGATCTTCGGGGTGATCGTCCCGCTCGTCGCCCTGGTCGGCGCGATCCGGCTGGCCCGCCCCACGTCACCCTGGGCCAGACGCTTCTACCGGCGACGGCCGCGCGCCCGGGCCAGAGCGCGCCTGCGGGCCTACCACCACGACCGCCGCTGGGTGGGACCGCGCCGCAGGTTCCAGGACCTGATCGGCGGCAAACCCGACCCGGAACCCGTACGTTCCCTGCCCGGACGCCCCTGACGGGGCCGCCTATCCGCGCGCGTCCAGGCGCTTGCGGTGCAGCCACTTCGGCAGGCCCGGGGCCTCCAGGAAACCCTCCGCGCGGGCGGCGGCGAGGCCGATGCGCGGCAGGTCGGCGCTCTTCTCGAACAGCAGGAACCGCGGTTCCCAGATGGGCCGGTACTTGGCGTTGGCGCGGTACAGCGACTCGATCTGCCACCAGCGCGAGAAGAAGCTGAGCAGTGAGCGCCACAGCCGCAGCACCGGTCCCGCGCCGAGGCGCGCGCCGCGTTCGAAGACGGAACGGAACATGGCGAAGTTGAGCGAGACCTGCGTGATCCCGAGCTCGGGGGCCCGCTGGAGGAGCTGGATCACCATGAACTCCATGAGGCCGTTCTCGGAGTCCCGGTCCCGCCGCATCAGATCGAGGGAGAGCCCGTTGGGCCCCCAGGGCACGAAGGACAGCACGGCCCGCAACTCGCCCTCCCCGTTCCCCTCCTCGCCGCCGCCGTCCCGGCATTCGAGCATCACGCACCGGCCGTCGCCCGGGTCCCCGAGCCGCCCCAGCGCCATGCTGAAGCCGCGCTCGGTCGCCCCGTCCCGCCAGTCGTCCGCGCGGGCGAGGAGGTACGCCATCTCGTCGGCCGGGATGTCCTCGTGCCGCCGGACGCGTACCCGGTAGCCCGCGCGCTGCACGCGGTTGTAGGCCTGGCGGACGGTCCGCATGGCCCGCCCGTCGAGGGTGAACTCGGTGGTCTCGACGATGGCCTCGTCCCCGAGCTCCAGCGCGTCGAGACCGTGCCGGGCGTAGACGGTCCCGGCCTCCTCGCCCGCTCCCATCACGGCGGGGATCCAGCCGTGGGCGCGGGCCTCGGAGAGCCAGGGTTCGATGGCGCCGGGCCACGCCTCGGAGTCGCCGATGGGGTCGCCGGAGGCCAGTGAGACACCGCCGACGACGCGGTAGGCGACGGCGGCCTTGCCGGTCGGCGACCACACCACGCTCTTCTCGCGGCGCAGCGCGAAGTAGCCGAGGGAGTCCCGGTCGCCGTGCCGGTCGAGCAGGGTCCGCAGCCGTTCCTCGTCGTCGGCGGTGAGCGGGTCGACGACGCGGCGGGAGCGGAAGGCCGCGTACAGGACGGCGAGGACGAGCAGGGTGCTCAGTACGTTGATGGCGACGTTCACCCAGTTGGGAGTGGTGATCCCGGGGAAGCGGGAGTCGTCGGCGGCGACCGAGACGAGCCGCAGGGTGCCGTAGCGCCAGCGGTCGGTGAAGGTCGACAGGTGCGCGTCGTGGGCGTGGTTCGTGACGGTCACCAGGAGTGCGGCCAGCAGGGAACAGGCGAGGAGGCCGCCGACGGCGACGGCTGCCGCGAGCCGGGGGTTGGAGCGGTCGCCCTTCGCGTAGAACGCGGGGCGGCCGACGACCAGGGAGGCCACGAAGGCCGCCGTCAGGGCGAGGGAGATCCAGTTCTGCGGGTAGCGGCGGACCTCCGGGAAGACCATGGCGAAGGCGAACAGCAGCAGGAACGCTCCGCTCAGGGCCAGGTTGAGGATCCAGGCGGCTCGCTTGCGCCGTCGCATCGTGATCGCCAGGAACATGGTGAACACGCCTGACGCGAAGCCGGCGGTCAGGAGGTACGGGGTGAAGTAGTCCTCCGTGTTGTGGCGCCGCACGTCCTGGCCGAGGGAGACCCATACGGCGCTCAGGAAGTTGAGGAACGCGACGGTGCGGAGGTACCACACGGCGGTTGCCGCGGCGATGGATCGGGCGCTTCCCATGAAACTGGATCATATGGGGCGACGCCCCTGCCGTTGGGCTGCCGCCCGGGCGGGGTGACTCACGCATGAACTCCACCCGCGGCCCGGTGGGGCCTGGCCGCGCAGTTCCCCGCGCCCCTCAAGGACCTCGGGTGCGGGCCCGGTGGGGGTCACCCGCGCAGTTCCCCGCGCCCCTGAAAGAACGGGGCTGCGCCCCCGCCCTTCTGTCGGCAGGGGCGCAGCCCCGCCGACCAGGGGCGCGAGGAACGGCGCGGCCAGCCCCCACGCGCCCGCACCCGAGGTCATCCAGGGGCGCGGGGAACGGCGCAGTCTTTTCGCCTTTCAGCGGCGGGGGGGGGAACGGCGCGGCCAGCCCCCACGTACCCGCACCCGAGGTCATCCAGGGGCGCGGGGAACGGCGCAGTCTTTTCGTCTTTCAGGGGCGCGGGGAACTGCGCGGGCAACCCCCGCCGGACCCGCACCCGACCCCCTGGCGGAGCCCACCCCTACTCGGACTCGGCCTCCAAGGCCTCCGTAGGAGCCAAAGGCAACTCCGCCGCAAGCGCCGCAGCAGCCTGCACCAAGGGCAGCGCGAGCAACGCCCCCGCCCCTTCCCCCACGGTCACCCCATGCGAAAGCAGCGGTTCGAGCGCCATCCGGTCGAACGCCTTCGCCTGCGCCGGCTCCCCACTGCTCTGCCCCGCGAGCCACCAGTCCGGCGCCCGGAAGGCGACCCGCTGTCCGACCAGGGCGCAGGCCGCGGACACGACCCCGTCGAGCACGACGGGCGTCTTCCGCACGGCGCTCTGCAGCAGGAACCCGGTGATCGCCGCGAGATCGGCCCCACCCACCGTCGCGAGCAACTGCAACTGGTCCCCGAGAACGGGCCGGGCCCGCCGCAGCGCGTCACGCACCGCCGCGCACTTGCGCATCCACGCGAGGTCGTCGATGGCCCGCCCTCCACGCCCGGTCACCACCGACGCGTCGGTCCCGCACAGCGCGGCCACCAGTACGGCCGCCGCGGTCGTCCCGCCGACACTCACATCACCGAGCACGACGAGATCGGTCCCGGAGTCGGCCTCCTCGTCCGCGACGGCGACGCCCGCCCGGAACGCGGCCTCCGCCTCCTCCAGGGTCAGCGCGTCCTCGATGTCGATCCGTCCGGACCCGCGCCGCACCCGGTGCCGTACGACCTCGTCGGGCAGGCTCTCCGGCTCGCAGTCGAGCGCCATGTCCACCACCCGCACGGGCACTCCGAGGCGCCGGGCCAGTACCGACACGGGACTCGCGCCGTCCAGCACGGAGCGCACCAGGTCGTCCGCGCTCCCGGCGGGCCGCGCCGAGACCCCCAGTCCGGCGACCCCGTGGTCGCCCGCGAACAGCACCACGCGCGGACGCTCGATCGCCCGCACCGGCACGGCCGCCTGCGCGGCGGCCAGCCACTCACCGAGTTCGTCCAGGCGTCCCAGTGACCCGGGCGGCACGACCTGGCGCTCGCGGCGCGCCTCGGCGTCACGGCGTACGCCACCGTCGGGGCGCTCGATCAGGTCGGTGAAGTCGTCGAGATTAAGCGAGCTCATTCGCCGAACAGTACCGGCAGTGATCCGGCCGGGATCCTGACGGGCGGTCAGTGGCCCGCGCGGGGTGGGCGCGCCAAAGACGGTGATCCCATGTGTGCCGGTTTGCAGTGGATTGTCATACCGGTTTGTATCAGCTGTTAGCGGCTCATATCAGCCTCTACAGGGTCTTACCCCGTCGGACCGGCAGGAGCAGACAGACCATGCCCCCCACACCCGTCACACCCCCGACCCCGGCCACACCCCCCACGCCGCCTCCCGCAGCCGTCACGTCCGCCGCCCAGCAGTCCGTCGCCCAGCGCCGCGCCGTCTACCTGGGGGAGCTGGCCCAGGGCACCGACCGCTTCCACGAACCGCGCAGACCCGACTGCCCCTGGTGCGGCTCGGAGCGGCTGCGCACCCGGCTGCGTACCCCCGACCTGCTCCAGCACAAGCCCGGCACCTTCGTCGTCGACGAGTGCGAGGACTGCGCCCACGCCTTCCAGAACCCCCGCCTGACCACCGAGGGCCTCGCCTTCTACCACCGCGACTTCTACGAGAACCAGGACGGCGGCGAAGAACGCCAGGAGCACGACGGCGAACGCCACGAACACGAGAGCTTCGCCGAACGGACCCTGCGCTCCCGGGCCGGCCGCCGCCGCCACGAGGCCGCGGCCCGCGCGATGCTCCCGTTCCCGGAACCCGAGAGCTGGCTGGACGTCGGCACCGGACACGGCCACTTCCCGGCTGCGGCCAAGGAGTTGTTCACGTACACGTCCTTCGACGGGCTCGACCCCACCTCGCGCGTCGACAAGGCCCTGGCGGCGGGCCGGGTCGAGGAGGCGCACCGCGGCCGGCTGCCGGACCTGGTCGGCCGGCTGCGCGCCCGCTACGACGTGGTCAGCATGTTCCACCACCTGGAGCACAGCCCCGACCCGCGCGAGGAACTGCGCGCCGCGCTCGCCGTACTGCGCCCCGGCGGGCATCTGCTCGTGGAAGTCCCGGACCCGGACTGCGCGTTCGGGGCGCTGCTCGGCAAATGGTGGGTGTCGTACTGCCAGCCGCAGCACCTCCACCTGATGCCGCTGCGCAACCTGCTCGACGAGCTGGACGCGCTGGGCTGCTCGGTCGTCTCCACCGACCGCCGCGAACCGCACGTCCCGTACGACCTGACCGGCGCCCTGGCCCTGGCGATCGGCAACCGGCTGCCCGGCGGGGACGAGCCCTGGCGCCCCGCCCCGCCGACCGACCTCCAGCGCACCCTGCGCACGGCCCTCACCCGGGCCACCGCCCCGCTGCTCGCCTCCGCGTTCGTCCTGGACCACGCCCTGGCCCCGCTCCTGCGCCGCACCCGCTTCTCGAACGCGTACCGGATCATCGCCCGCAAGAACCCGCGCGCGAACCCCCTCTGATCCGGCCTCAGCCCTTCAGGGTCACCGCCTGGCCCGCCACCACCAGCAGCACGTGCTCGCACTCGGTCGCGAACGCCGCGTTGAGGCGGCCCAGTTCGTCGCGGTAGCGGCGGCCCGAGGGGGTGGCGGGGACGATCCCGGAGCCGACCTCGTTGGAGACGGCGACCACCGTGCGGCGCGACTCGCGGACGGCGGCCGTCAGCTCCTCGACGCTCGCCCGCAGCACGCGTTCGCCGCCACCGGCCCACTCGGCGTCGTCCCACGCGTTCGCGGAGTCCATCGCGTCCGTCAGCCACAGGGACAGACAGTCGATGAGCAGTGCGGGCCCGTCGTCCTTCAGCAGGGGTACGAGGTCGCAGGTCTCGGCGGTACGCCAGGAGCCGGGGCGCCGCTCGCGATGCGCGTGCACCCGGGCCGCCCACTCCCCGTCCCCGTTGCGCGCGCCGCCCGTCGCCACGTACAGCACGTCCGGGAAGGCCTCGAGCCGTCGCTCGGCCTCCACCGACTTGCCCGACCGGGCCCCGCCGAGGACCAGCGTCCGGCGCGGTACGTCGGGCACGTCCTCGTACACCCCGACGGTCAGCGTCCTGCCGTCCGGGACCGTCCGTGCCCCCGCCGCGGCGAGGCGCCGCCGCAGTTCGCGGCCCGGCGGCACGTCGTGGTCGAGATGCACCGCGATCACATCGGTGGCGGGCCCCACCGCACCCACCAGCCGCAGCCGGGCCAGCGCGTCCGGCCGCCCGACGACATCGCCGACCACCATGTCGTACGTCTCGGTCGTCTCGTCCAGGCCCGCGGGGGCCGCGCCCGGCGGCAGATAGAGCAGCCGCTGACCGTCCGGGCCCGTGACCGCGTACCCGGTGCCCGGCGCGTCCATCGACAGCGCCCGCACCCGATGGCCCGTCAGCAGCGTCAGCTCCCGGCCGTCCGGCACGCGCCCCGGCTGCGGCAGTCCCGCGGGCACCTCCACGGCGGGTCCGTCGTGCGGGTGCGACAGCAGGACCTGGCGCACCCCGCTCAGCGAGTGCCCGGCCCGGGCCGCCGCGAAGGCCGCCCCGGGTGTCAGGTCCAGCAACAGTGTCCCGTCCACCAGGAGGGCGGTGGCCGCGCGGGCGTCCGCACCGAGCGCCACCGCGCAGACGGCGCACGAACAATCGGGCCTGGGCAGCCCCATGGGCCCGCCGGTACCAAGCAGAGTCACTTCCACGGGCCCGATTTTCCCGTGTCGGCGCGGCTCGTGCCCGTCAGGGGGTGCACAAGGGCGCACCTCGTGCGGGGCGCGGGTGAGCGCGCGAGCGGAGCGCGCACACCGACCACCGGCACCCCATGGTTCTCGACCTGCACTTTTGAACACCGGACCGGCAACGGAGCGCCTAGGCTGACGGCGAGAGCCCGATCTTGCTCGGTACTTTGGGAACTTTTGGGAGGCTGACATGGCGGCATGGACGTGGCGGTTCGAGAAGGCCGATGGGACGGAAGTCCAGCCCGCGGTCCAGCCCGAGGAGTTCACCACCCAGGGCGACGCGGAGTCCTGGCTCGGCGAGAACTGGAAGGAGCTGGCCGAGGGGGGAGCGGACCAGGTCCGGATCTTCGAGGACGCCGCGGAGATCTACGGCCCGATGAGCCTGCACGCCGAGGCGTCCTGACCCCGTAGATCCGCACGAGGCCCTGTTCCGCGCGAGGCCCTGTGGTCCGTACGAGGCCCCGTGGTCCGTACGAGTGAGAGGCCGCGACCGTATGAACCGGTCGCGGCCTCTTGCTGTCCTGCCCCGCATCCGACCTGACCGGCCGGGCGGTGAAAAACAGTGCGGGCCTCAG
Organism: Streptomyces sp. NPDC127119; assembly: GCF_042677425.1. Lineage (NCBI taxonomy): Bacteria > Bacillati > Actinomycetota > Actinomycetes > Kitasatosporales > Streptomycetaceae > Streptomyces > Streptomyces sp. NPDC127119. Next base: position 8,378 of record NZ_JBHXTO010000179.1, read on the forward strand.
CCCCGTACGCCGCACAGGTGCAGCAGCGCCGCCACCCGGCGGTAGGGGTCGGTCCGGCCGGCCCGCTCCTCGGCGGCCAGCAGGGCGTCCACGTCGTCCGGCACCGCCGCGTCGTCGGCGGCCGTGTCCGTGAAGACCCGCACGCCGTACCAGGCGTGCAACGGCGCGCCGATCCCGGCGAGCGTGCCGGTGAGGGTGTCGAGCCCGTCGGCGCGGACGTCGAGCCCGAGCCGGTTCGTGTACGTGCTGGTGTCGAAGGAGGTGAGCGTCGCCGCCCAGTCGCCGGCCAGCCCCGGCCGCATGGCCAGCGCGTCGGCGTTGCGCACCAGCAGGGACAGCAGCCCGCCGGGGGCCAGCATCCGGGCGAGCCCCGCGAGCAGCGCGTCGGGCTCCTCGACGTACATCAGTACGCCGTGGCACAGCACCACGTCGAAGCTGCCGGGCAGGAAGTGCACCCCGGTGTCGCGTCCGTCGCCCTCGATGATCCGGACCCGGCCGCGGATGCCCTCGGGCTCGGCGGCAAGGGCCTCACGGGCCACGGAGATCATCGTGCAGTCCTGCTCGACGCCGGTCACCTGGTGCCCGGCGCGAGCCAGCCGCAGGGCCTGCGTGCCCTGGCCCATGCCCACGTCGAGCACGCGCAGCCGCTGCCCGACGGGGAACCGCCCGGCTATCTGCTCGTCGAGCTGCCGGGCCACCAGCTCCTGCCGTACGACATCACGCAGCCCGCCCAGCTTGCTCAGCCAGGCTTTCGCCGCGCCTCCCGAGAAGGGTGCCGCGCTCAGGGCCGCTCTCCGCGCTTGACCTGCGGCTTCGGCAGCCGGAGGCGACGCATCTGGAGGCTGCGCATCAGCGCGTACGCGACAGCGCCGCGCCGGGGCTCGTCCGGGAAGCGGGCGGCCAGCTGCTTCTTCAGACGGATCGCGATACCGATCGAGTCGAGCACGATCAGCACGATCACGAACAGCCACATCAGCAGCGCGACGTTCTGCAGCTGCGCGATGCGGACCATGCTCAGGACGAGGATGACCACCGCGAGCGGCAGGAAGAACTCGGCGATGCAGAACCGCGAGTCGATGAAGTCACGCGCGAGCTTGCGCACCGGGCCCTTGTCACGGGCGGGCAGATAACGCTCGTCGCCGCTGGCCAGCGCCTGGCGCTGCTTCTCCATGTGGGCGCGGCGCTCGTCGCGCTGCCGCTTGGAGGCCTCCTTGCGCGACGTCGGCGTATTGGCCACGCTGCGGCGCTGGGACTGGGCCTCACTGCGCTTGGGAGTGGGCCTGCCCTTGGGGGCCTGCGGGTCACGGATCTGAGGGGAGTCGGTCACCGACGCCTTGTCGGCGTGGGCCTTCTCGTCTTTGGCGCGGCTACGGAACACAAAACCCAAGGGTAAGGGGTGCGGAGGCATGGACGTCGGCCGAGTGGGGAACGATCCGGCAACACCGGTCGTCTGTAGGGGGACAGGAGGCCTGAAATGGGGTGGTGGCATGCGGTTGCGCGTGTCGGCCCCGGGACGACTCCGGAGCAGATCCGGACCGAACCCGGAGCGACCCCTGGGGGGACACCTACTCCCTACGCCGGAGCAAGATCGTCGTCAGTCGTCCTTGGGGATGAGCGCATCCGTCCCCGAACAGTGCGGTAATGGATGCAGGGCCCGTACTGTGGGTTCTGTTGCAGTCGCTGGAGCCGGAGTCCGTCAGAAGGGGGCGCGCGAAGCCCATGAGCGGTGTCATGAAGCGTATGGGGATGATCTTCCGCGCGAAGGCGAACAAGGCCCTTGACCGGGCCGAGGACCCGCGCGAAACCCTCGACTACTCGTATCAGAAACAGCTGGAGCTGCTGCAGAAGGTGCGCCGCGGCGTCGCCGACGTGGCGACCTCCCGCAAGCGCCTGGAGCTGCAGTTGAACCAGCTCCAGGGCCAGTCCTCGAAGCTGGAGGACCAGGGGCGCAAGGCGCTCGCGCTGGGCCGTGAGGACCTCGCCCGTGAGGCGCTGTCCCGCCGTGCCGCCCTCCAGCAGCAGGTGACCGACCTGGAGACGCAGCACCAGACCCTGCAGGGCGAGGAGGAGAAGCTCACCCTCGCCGCGCAGCGGCTCCAGGCCAAGGTCGACGCCTTCCGCACCAAGAAGGAGACGATCAAGGCCACGTACACGGCCGCCCAGGCGCAGACCCGGATCGGGGAGGCCTTCTCCGGCATCTCCGAGGAGATGGGCGACGTCGGGATGGCCATCCAGCGGGCCGAGGACAAGACCGCGCAGCTCCAGGCGCGGGCCGGTGCCATCGACGAACTGCTCGCCTCCGGCGCCCTCGACGACCACTCGGGGCTCGCCAAGGACGACATCCAGAGCGAGCTGGACCGGCTGTCCGGTGGTACGGACGTGGAGCTCGAACTGCAGCGGATGAAGGCCGAGCTGGCCGGGGGGTCCTCGACTTCCCAGCAGGCGATCGAGGGCGGTCAGGGGCAGACTCAGTCCCAGCCGCAGTCGAAGTCGGACACGCCGCGCTTCGACAAGCAGTAGTCGCGGGCCGTCCCACGCCGAGGAGGGCGTCATGATCGTACGGATCATGGGGGAGGGACAGGTGAGGCTGGACGACGGCCACCTCGCCGAACTGAACGAGCTGGACGACGAGCTCCTCGCGGAGACGCGGTCCGGGGACGAGGAGGGCTTCCGGCGGACGCTGGGAGCACTGCTCGACGCGGTGCGTCGTCTGGGAGCCCCGCTCCCGGACGACTCGCTGGAACCCTCGGAACTGATCCTCCCGTCCCCGGACGCGACGCTGTCGGAGGTCCGAGAACTCCTGACGGACGAGGGCCTGCTCCCCGGCTAACGCCTTCTTCCGCCCTGTCACTGACTCGGGGGCGCTGCCCCCGACCCCCCGGTCCTCAAACGCCGGACGGGCTGAGATACCCAGGGGCGCGGGGAACTGCGCGGCCAACCCCCACAGTCCCGCACCCAACCCTCCCCGCGAGGCCCCACCCCCTGAGGGACGCGGGGAACTGCGCAGCCAACCCCCACGGTCCCGCGGTCGACTCTCTCCGCGAGGCCCCACCCCCGCTTTTCAGGGGCGCGGGGAACTGCGCAACAAGCCCCACCGGCCCGCAGTCGAAGCCGAACCCCCCGCCCCCTCCAAGCGCCCCGTACCGTAAAGAACCGTGAGCACACTGACGCGCGCAAGGACCTGGCTGAGGTCCCACCCCCTCGTCGCCGACGGCACCCTCGCCGCCGCGGTCCTCGCGTGCATGCTGGCCGGCTCCTTCGCGGAGCCGAACGGCCGGCACGGCGGCACGATGTGGGGCACCCGCGCCCCCGACGCCCTCGGCCTCACCCTCATGCTGCTCGCCGCGACCACCCTGATCCTGCGCCGCAGGTATCCGTTGGGGGTCCTCGCCGCGACGGGCGCCCTGTCCGTCGTGGAGTTCGTGACAGGCGACCCCCGCGCCCCCGTCGCGATGTCCGCCGTCGTCGCCCTCTACACCGTCGCCGCGGCGACGGACCGCCCCACCACCTGGCGCGTGGGCCTGCTCACGATGACGGTCCTGACCGCCTTCGCCATGCTCGCGGGCCCCCTGCCCTGGTACGCCCAGGAGAACCTGGGAATCTTCGCCTGGACGGGCATGGCCGCCGCCGCGGGCGACGCGGTCCGCAGCCGCCGCGCCTTCGTGCACGCCATCAGAGAGCGCGCCGAGCGTGCGGAACGCACCCGCGAGGAGGAGGCCCGCCGCCGGGTCGCGGAGGAACGCCTGCGTATCGCCCGCGATCTGCACGACGTCGTCGCCCACCACATCGCCCTGGTCAACGTGCAGGCCGGGGTCGCCGCGCACGTCATGGACAAGCGCCCCGACCAGGCGAAGGAGGCCCTCGCCCACGTCCGCGAGGCCAGCCGTTCCGCGCTCAACGAACTCCGTGCCACGGTCGGCCTGCTGAGGCAGTCGGGCGACCCCGAGGCCCCCACCGAACCGGCCCCTGGCCTGCACCGCCTCGAAGAACTGGTCGGCACCTTCCGCAGTGCGGGCCTGCCTGTCGAAGTGGCCCGCACCGACCAGGGCACGGCCCTGCCGGCGGCCGTCGACCTGGCCGCGTACCGCGTCATCCAGGAAGCCCTGACCAATGTGCGCAAGCACGCGGGTCAGGAGGCGAAGGCCGAGGTCAGCGTCGTACGGGTGGGCCCGAACGTGGAGATCACCGTCCTCGACAACGGCCCCGGCGACGACGCCCCGGCCCGCCTGGAGGAGAACGGCGGCCACGGACTGCTCGGCATGCGCGAGCGGGTCACCGCACTCGGCGGGACCTGCAGCGCGGGACCCCGATACGGAGGCGGCTTCCGGGTGCATGCGATCCTGCCGGTCAAGAGCCGCGCCGGAGCCACCGCGTCCACGACGGCCACCGCGTCCGCGACCGAGGCAGCCAGGGGGAACCCCGTATGACGATCCGTGTCCTGCTCGCCGACGACCAGGCACTGCTGCGCAGCGCCTTTCGCGTCCTGGTCGACTCCGAGCCCGACATGGAGGTCGTCGGCGAGGCCTCGGACGGCGCGGAGGCGGTCCGCCTCGCCCGTGAGGAACGGGCCGACGTCGTGCTGATGGACATCCGGATGCCCGGCACCGACGGACTGGCCGCGACCCGGCTCATCAGCGCCGACCCCGGCCTCGCCCATGTGCGCGTCGTCATGCTGACGACCTTCGAGGTCGACGAGTACGTGGTGCAGTCGCTGCGCGCCGGCGCCTCCGGCTTCCTCGGCAAGGGCTCCGAGCCGGATGAACTGCTCAACGCCATCCGTGTCGCGGCGGCCGGCGACGCCCTCCTGTCGCCCGCCGCCACCAAGGGGCTGATCGCGAAGTTCCTCGCGCAGGGCGGCGACGACGACCGCGACCCCGCGCGTGCCGAACGCCTCGAAGCGCTCACCGTCCGCGAACGCGAGGTCCTCGTCCAGGTCGCGGGCGGGCACTCCAACGACGAGATCGCCGAGCGGCTGGAAGTGAGCCCGCTCACCGTGAAGACGCACGTCAACCGGGCCATGGCCAAGCTGGGAGCCCGTGACAGGGCCCAGCTCGTGGTGATCGCCTACGAGTCCGGACTGGTACGCCCAAGGGTGGAGTGAGCTCCACCCGTACGTACTGCGGGCGCGGTATGCGCCGTATAAGGAAACGGGACCTGGGGGCGAGGGGAGCGGCCCCACCGATGGCTCAGAGTGATAGGCGGATGCTCACATGAGCCCATCGCGCCGCTCCCCGCACAGGCAACAGCCTCCAGACACAGAGGCGACAGCCTCAAGCAACAGAAGAGAGACCCGTCACCCATGTCCTGGCTGTCCCGCTTCAGCCTCGCCCAGCGCGCCCTCATCGGGCTGATGTCGATCATCGCGCTCGTCTTCGGGGCGATAGCGATACCGCAACTCAAGCAGCAGCTGCTGCCCACCATCGAACTGCCCATGGTGTCGGTCCTGGCGCCGTACCAGGGTGCGTCCCCCGACGTGGTCGAGAAGCAGGTCGTCGAGCCCATCGAGGACAACCTCGAAGCGGTCGACGGGATCTCCGGCGTCACCTCCACGGCCAGCGAGGGCAACGCCCTGATCATGGCCTCCTTCGACTACGGCAACGACTCCGCCCGGATCGTCGCCGACGTCCAGCAGGCCGTGAACCGCGCCCGCGTCCAGCTCCCGGACGACGTGGACCCGCAGGTGGTCGCCGGTTCGACCGACGACATCCCGACCGTGGTCCTCGCCGTCACCTCCGGCAAGGACCAGCAGGCCCTCTCGGACCAGCTGGACCGTACGGTCGTCCCCGCGCTGAAGGACATCGACGGCGTCGCCCAGGTCACGGTCGACGGCGTACGGGACCTTGAGGTCGCGGTCACGCCCGACGACGCGAAGCTGGCGAAGGCGGGGCTGACCACGGCCGCGCTCGGCCAGGCACTGCAGGCGGGCGGCGCGACCGTACCGGCCGGCTCCTTCGACGAGGACGGCGACAACCGCACCGTCCAGGTCGGCGGCGGCTTCACCTCGCTCCAGCAGATCGAGGACCTGATGGTCACCGGCGAGGGCGGCAGGAAGCCCGTACGCCTGGCGACCGTCGCGACCGTCGAGGAGAAGCCCGCCAGGACGGAGTCCATCACCCGCACCGACGGCAAGCCCAGCCTCGCGGTCTCCGTCACCATGGACCACGACGGCAGCGCGGTCGCGGTCTCCGACGCGGTCCAGGACAAGCTGCCCGGCCTGCGCAAGGACCTCGGCTCCGGCGCCACCCTGACGGTCGTCAGCGACCAGGGCCCGGCCGTCTCCAAGTCCATCAAGGGCCTGACCACCGAGGGCGCGCTCGGACTGCTCTTCGCGGTCCTGGTCATCCTCGTCTTCCTGGCGTCGGTCCGCTCGACGCTGGTCACCGCGGTCTCCATCCCGATGTCGGTCGTCCTCGCGCTGATCGTGCTCTGGGTCCGCGACGAATCGCTCAACATCCTCACCCTGGGCGCCCTGACCATCGCCATCGGCCGGGTCGTCGACGACTCGATCGTGGTCCTGGAGAACATCAAGCGGCACCTCGGCTACGGCGAGGAGCGCCAGGAGGCGATCCTCAAGGCGGTACGCGAGGTCGCGGGCGCGGTCACGTCCTCGACGCTCACCACGGTCGCGGTCTTCCTGCCCATCGGCCTGACCGGCGGCATGGTCGGCGAGCTCTTCGGCTCGTTCTCCCTGACGGTCACCGCGGCCCTGCTGGCCTCGCTGCTCGTCTCGCTGACGGTCGTCCCCGTCCTCTCGTACTGGTTCCTGCGCGCCCCCAAGGACGTGCGCGGGGCCGACCCGGAGGAGGCCCGCCGCAAGGCCGAGGAGAAGGAGGAGCGCAGCCGCCTCCAGCGCTTCTACGTCCCCGTGCTGCGCTTCGCCACCCGCCGCCGCCTCACGAGTGTGGCCATCGCGGTGGTCGTGCTCGTCGGTACGTTCGGTATGACGCCCCTGCTGAAGACGAACTTCTTCGACCAGGGCGACCAGGAAGTCCTCACCGTCAAGCAGGAGCTGAAGCCCGGCACCAGCCTGGCCGCGACCGACGCGCAGGCGAAGAAGGTCGAGCAGCTGCTCGCCGACGTCAAGGGCGTCGAGGACTACCAGGTCACGATCGGCTCCTCCGGCTTCATGGCCGCGTTCGGTGGGGGCACGGACACCAACCAGGCCTCGTACACCGTCAAGGTCGCCGACTCGGCCTCCTTCGACGACGTCCAGGACAGCATCGAGGAGGGGCTCGGCAAGCTCTCCGGGATCGGTACGACGACGGTCGCCGCCGGTGACGGGTTCGGCAGCCAGGACCTGAGCGTCGTGGTGAAGTCCGCCGACGGCGAGGTGCTGCGCGAGGCGGCGGAGAAGGTCCGCGACGAGGTCGCCGAGCTGGACGACGTCACCGACGTCACCAGCGACCTCGCCCAGTCGGTGCCGCGCATCTCGGTCAAGGCCAACGACAAGGCCGCCGCCGCCGGGTTCAACGACGCCACGCTCGGCGCGGCCGTCGGCCAGGCCGTCCGCGGCACCACCAGCGGCAAGGCGATCCTCGACGACACCGAGCGGGACGTCGTCATCAAGTCGGCGAAGCCCGCCGAGACGCTGTCCGAGCTGAAGAACCTCAAGCTCGGCCCGGTGAAGCTCGGCGACATCGCGACGGTGCAGCTGGTCGACGGCCCGGTCTCGATGACCCGCATCGACGGTCAGCGCGCGGCCACCATCACGGCCAAGCCGACCGGTGACAACACCGGAGCGGTCAGCAACGAGCTGACGACGAAGCTCGACAAGCTGAAGCTGCCGGCCGGGGCCACGGCCTCCATCGGCGGAGTCTCCGAGGACCAGGACGACGCGTTCGCGTCCCTCGGCCTCGCGATGCTCGCGGCGATCGCGATCGTGTTCATGCTGCTGGTGGCGACCTTCCGGTCACTGATCCAGCCGCTGATCCTGCTCGTCTCGATCCCGTTCGCGGCGACGGGCGCGATCGGTCTGCTCGTGGTGACCGGTACGCCGATGGGCGTGCCGTCGATGATCGGCATGCTGATGCTCATCGGCATCGTCGTGACGAACGCGATCGTGCTGATCGACCTGATCAACCAGTACCGCAAGCAGGGGTACGGGGTCGTGGAGGCCGTGATCGAGGGCGGCAGGCACCGCCTCCGCCCGATCCTCATGACGGCCCTGGCGACCATCTTCGCCCTGCTGCCGATGGCCCTGGGCATCACCGGCGAGGGCGGCTTCATCGCCCAGCCGCTCGCGGTGGTCGTGATCGGCGGCCTGATCACGTCGACGCTGCTCACGCTGCTGCTGGTGCCGACGCTGTACGCGATGGTGGAGCTCCGCAAGGAGCGGCGCGCGACGAAGAAGTCCGCGAAGCGGACGGCTGCCGCCGAGCGGGAGGCCGTGGGGGTGTAGGTCACCGACTGCGCAGTTCCCCGCGCCCCTTTTCAGGGG